>NZ_JBHFLL010000146.1:0-9062 GCF_041928595.1 Microcystis sp. BLCC-F209 | reverse complement strand
AACCCACAACAAGGACAGGACGCTTTTTTATTTTTCGATTCGATTCGGAAAACTATACCGATATTTTCTAGGTGTCGATAGCCTTGAATACAGGTTCCTTCTAGGTTCAAAAATTTGTCAAGTATCATAAGTAAAATAATCTCGTTTTTGGCAATTATATTAAATCTTAACTCGATTGTCTATCTTTTGGTATTAACCTATTTGTGCCTTAAGTCTTTCCCTGTATGGATTTCAGCTACTTTTGAGCGTAGGTGCTCTCATCGAATTTTATTTTAAGTTAATTAGGGTTTGCTGAAAAAACTTTTCGGTGGGGGCCGGGTGGGGGGGGCTGGGTGTGGGGTGTGGGGTTTTATCGATTTTCAGGTGGTCAACTACCTAATTTTCAGGGAAAAAGTACCTGAATTTTCCCCCCGATCCCCGCAATGGCTGGCACTTTTTGAGGGGAAAAAAGTCCAAAAGTCTTATCCAACAAGGTTTTTAGATTTATTCAGCAGACCCTAATTATTTGCATAACAATTTCTGAAGAGCCCAAAAACCTTGCATTAGGGACTTGCGTGGGAATAATATCCCAATCGATCGGAGGGCGCAAGCTTTGCGCCTCTACAGTAACGGATTTTGTCCACAATGTAGGGGCGAACTGCATTCGCCCAAAAGGTACATTATCAAAGCGCAGGTCCCTTATCCTTCTTTTAGTACACACATTGGTACAAAAAAAAAGAGGACAACAAAGCCTGAAACGACCGGCTCCTGGCTCCTTACTCCTAACCCCACCAACAAACTTTTTCAGCAAACCCTACTTATCAGTTATCAGCTTCTGAAAGCAAGGAACAGCAAAAAGAATCTGGCCATTCTCCTACCTAAAAAGAAGGTTAGAAACTAAGTAGATCAAAGCTTGTAGCTTAAGCAATGAAAGTTTTCCCCCACAGGGGAGTTGCAATGATACTAAATCCCCTTAAAATGTAGGGGCGAGCGGGGAGCAGCAGAACTGGGGGAATACCGACCCCTGATTTCTGAACGAGTACGGAGGGAGTCGAACCCCCGACACCCAGGACCGGAACCTGGTGCTCTATCCTCTGAGCTACGTACCCACAATCAAATAAAATACTATCATATTATACCACTAGCCGACGCAGTAGATCAGAAATTCCTATGACTAGCGATCGCCCCTTAAAACTACTGATTAGTAATGATGACGGCATTTCCGCCCTAGGAGTCCGCACCCTTGCCAACACCCTCGCTGCCGTCGGTCATCAAATCACCGTAGTTTGTCCCGACGGCGAGCGTTCTGCTACTGGTCATGGCTTAACCCTACACCATCCCATCCGGGCCGAACAGGTGGAAGGAATTTTTCATCCCGATGTGATTGCTTGGTCCTGCTCGGGAACTCCCGCCGATTCGGTGAAATTTGCCCTTAGTGCCGTCCTGAAAGAGCGTCCCGATTTAGTTTTAGCCGGCATTAACCATGGATCTAATCTCGGCACCGATATCCTCTATTCTGGCACGGTTTCCGCAGCCATGGAGGGCTTAATCGAAGGTATTCCCAGTATTGCTTTTAGTCTGGCTAGTTTTCAAGCCTGTGATTTCCAACCGGCCGCCGATTTTGCCCTCACTTTAGTCAGAAAAGTTGCCCTTAACCCTTTTCCTGTTCCCACTTTACTCAATGTCAATGTCCCTCCGGTCAGTAGTGCCGAAATCAAGGGGGTGAAAATCACTAGGCAAGGATTGCGACGCTACGAAGAAACCTTCGAGAAAAGACTGGATCCTAGGGGTAAAAGTTATTACTGGTTAATTGGGGAAGTGGTGGAAGATATCGAACAACCGGACTACAGCCATTTACCCCCAGAAGTGCCTACAGATGTGCGCGCTATCAGCGAGAATTTTATCACCATCACGCCCCTACAATACAATTTAACTGATGTGCAAGGCTTCCAACATTTGCACCGAAATTCTTGGTTTGATTGAGGATCATCTCATGATATTCTGATTCAATCAGTAGCGTTTGAGAGCCTATGTCCCCATCTCAATTTAATTTTCAAGAAAACGAACTCGAAGAAGCGGATATCATAACCCTCTGGGATGAGCAAGGTCGATCGCTGGACTGTTATATTGAGAATGCCTATGAAACCGATGATCTCACCTATATGCTTCTTATCCCCGTCGATACCCCGGTGATGATTCTTGCTTGGGATGAGGAATCGGAGGAAGAAGAATCCGATGCCTTCTTAATCGAAGATAGCGAGGAAATCGAGCGGGTTTTTGCCGATGCTAAAGCGGTTTTAGCAGAATTAGACCTATTGCTCAAGTCCACTGCTCACACCTTAACTGTTAGTGGTGAATTACCGCCCCTGGAAGAAGATAATGTTCTCAGTTTAGAAATTGATGGCGATGAACCCTCCTCGTCATCAGAGCCGGAAGAATTGCAATTTCTCGCCAGTTTCTTTTCGGAAGACCAAAAATACTCGATTTACACTCCCCTAGCTCCTTTGTTATTCTTAGCCGTCGGTGACGGGGAAGGGAAAGTGGAATTAGTTTCCCCCGATGATGACGGTATGGGACCTATTCTAGAGGAACTTTTGTTTGATGAACTCGAATAATTACACGATCTTACCAAATCCGCCTGGCAAAATTTTTGATCAATCTAGTCACAGTATATCTTTCGGGATTTTATAAGTAAAGAGAGGGGCAAGCGGAACCCATCAGCTAAATCTTCGCTGCCATCCCCATATTTTATGGATAAAGATACTCGATTCGCCATTTTACTCATTGGCATCCCCTTTCTAGGACTAGCTTACTGTGGCTTGATTTTTGCCGTGATGATTTATTGGGTCTAGGCCTGGGAACATCCCGTAACCATGGCCACTTTTTTTGTCCTTGCTCCTTCTTTGATTTCTGCCTCTATTTGGCTGTTAGCTTCCTATAAAGCCCGTCAAAAGCGGCGTTTGGGTTTATAGTTGAATGTAGAGGCCGATGGCATTCGTTCAAGAAGAATCAATAGGATAAAAAATGACCGCTTACATTTAAAAACGTATGATTAAATTTTTATCATCGACTGTCCTGATTGCCGCACAACTAACAGCGATCGCGCCTAGTGCTGTCTCCCAACCTTACACATTAACAGGATCGATCGAGGTTTGGGAAGGGTTGCGAGTGCTTACTTCTGTGCCTTCTGGTCAACGCTGGCAATACGGTAATCTTTGTGCAACTGATCGAGCTTTTAAAGATATCTATGATGGGCAGTCAGTCGTGATTAGAAATGCTAACGATACCATCGTGGCGATCGGTAAACTAGGAGAAGGGAGATTTAATCAAAGTCAAGATTCTTCGTTGTGGACTTGCACATTTAAATTTTCCGTACCTAATGTACCAGAATCACCTTTTTACACTATATCGGTCGGGGGAAGAAAACCGATCGCCTTAACCCTTGAAGACCTAAAAGCAAGGAACTGGATTTTAGAATTTACATTAAGTCTTTAGTGTCAACCGCGGCCTAAACGACAGCGATCGCTGTCAGGGATTGGGTAAAAAACCAAAAAGTTTAGCAGCCCCTCCTAAAATGGCGACAACTAGGGCGATAAAAATTCCCCGGTTGGTAAATTCCTGATAAGCAACCCGTGTCGTTAGTCCTTTAATTTCTGTAGTTAGTCGCTCATCTAAAGCTTTAATGTCCCCTCTGATCTCCGATTGTCCTATTTCTACTTTGGTTAACCGTTCATCGATTTTGTCGAATTTTTGATTGACATCTCTTTGTAGGGAGTCTATTTTCCCCTCGATCCTTGTCAGAACAGCTTCTAGGGAATAAGTAACGGTTTCGTTAGCCATTTTCTGTCTCCTATATTTTCTTTAATTGCGATCGCTGGTGAGATTGGGGATGCCTAGATATGTCAGTTGTCTCGATATGGTGCGATCGCTCCAGCTAGTTGTGCAAGTGAGCAGTTAAGGGATTGACATAGCTTTAATGTTTGAGATGGGTTCATTCTCGGTTCCCTGTAGCCTGTTTCCCAATTGCTTACGGTTTGCACTGTCACACCTAACCGTTCCGCTAGTTTTCTTTGAGTTAACCCAGCGTTCTCCCGTAATTTCTGCATACGCTGTCCTAGTTCCCTATCCGTCACTATATCTCAAAAATCATCTAAAAATACTGTTGACATTATATAACTATCATTATACATCAAGAATATAAAGAAAGACGACCGCCCTTCGGTGACTTACTGGTAAAAAGACAATGAAGTTGTTGAGTAAATCGGTTTTACTTACCGTTTGTGGCTTAGTATGTCCAAAAAGAATCAATAATCAGTCTTTAGTCAGAATCAGAGCAGCACAGGGCTGACATTTAGCAGCAAAAATAAATTCAGAACGATTTTGCGCCGTTTCAGCGATCACTAAAATTGTTAAGAATTGTACAACCCTCTTGTTATAAGGCTTTTTATGTCATGAAACCTTAAAATGAGAATTGCTGGACATTTAGGGGCTGGGCGGGATAGGATGAAAAAGTGCTAGATAAAAACTCCCCTCCCTTACAGTCCTTAGTGGCGGGTCACTGGTTCAAGCTCATCTGTGGAGCTAGTTACCAAGATTTGCCCACGATTCGCAACCTCGCCCTGGCCTATACTATCGCCGGGGCCGATTGTATTGATGTGGCTGCCGATCGAGCCGTGATCCTTGCGGCCCGCGAAGGCATGGAAACCGCTGCCAAAATCGCCGGATTCCCCCCCAATCAACGACCTTGGTTAATGGTCAGTCTCAATGACGGGGAAGATCCCCACTTTCGCAAAGCTGTCTTTAACCCGCAAATCTGTCCGGTCGATTGTCCCCGTCCCTGCGAAAAAATCTGTCCCGCTTATGCTATTGATCGGGGGGGAGTGATTGAACAGCGCTGTTATGGTTGCGGTCGCTGCTTACCCGTTTGTCCAGAGCAGATAATCGAGACAAGATCCCGTGTCTGTCAACCCGCAGAAATTATCCCCTTAATTATCGAAATGGGAGTAGATGCGATCGAAATTCATACCCAAGTCGGACACGGAGAGGAATTTGCTCGACTCTGGCAAGCGATCGCACCTTTAACGAAAAACCTAAAAATCCTGGCCATAAGTTGCCAAGATCACGAATATATCATTAATTACCTCCACTATCTGCAAGAAACTATTTCACCCCTAAGCTGTCCTCTGATTTGGCAGACGGACGGCCGACCGATGAGCGGCGATATCGGCAAAGGAACCACCCACCCGGCCATTAATATGGCCAAAAAAGTTCTTTCCAGCAATCTAGCTGGATTTGTGCAGTTAGCTGGGGGAACCAATGACCACACCGTGACCAAATTAGAGCAACTGGGACTGAGAGAAAAAATCGCTGGTATTGCCTATGGAAGTTACGCCCGTTCATTGATTTTGCCAATTTTAGAGCATTTAGACCAGCCTAACCTTGAAAATGACCCCCAAGCTTACCAAGAAGCCCTTAAAGCCGCTTCTATGGGGGTTGCTCAATTAAAAGCCGAGCCTTGGTCAACAAACTATAATATTTTTTTAATTGACAACTAACCGGTAAATGTGTTAGACCCCAAGAAAATCTTGGAAATCAAAACAGCCAATTATCGCCAAAACCTTTTACTATTAATTTAATGCCAGAAACCCTACCCTCCTCTCGGATGCCAGTGACCGACGACTTAAACAAACTCTTGGCAATTCTACCTGCTCGAATTCGCGGCAAGATCGAGGAACACCCGCGGCAGCATCAACTGATCGAAGTAGTTATGGATTTGGGACGCATACCAGAAGCGCGTTTTCCCGATGGGGCGATCGATCTGGGGGACGAACCGATCTCAAAAGAAGAAATCCAGTATTCGATCGCCCGGGTGGGCAGTTTTAGCGGCGATAATCGCGCCGGGATTGAACGCACCCTGCACCGCATCAGTGCCATTCGCAATCGAGACGGGGAAATTATCGGTTTAACCTGTCGTATTGGTCGGGCTGTTTTCGGTACGATCACCCTAATTAACGACCTAGTGGAAACTGGTAAATCCCTGCTGCTGCTCGGTCGTCCGGGGGTGGGGAAAACCACGGCCTTGCGGGAAATAGCTCGAGTTTTAGCCGATGACCTCAATAAACGGGTAGTGATTATCGACACCTCCAACGAAATCGCTGGAGATGGAGATATTCCCCATCCGGCCATCGGTCGCGCTCGTCGGATGCAGGTGGCCCGTCCGGAATTGCAGCATCAAGTCATGATCGAAGCGGTGGAAAACCATATGCCGGAGGTAATCGTGATTGATGAGATCGGTACGGAATTAGAAGCTCTGGCCGCTCGCACGATCGCCGAACGCGGGGTGCAGTTAGTGGGAACCGCCCACGGCAATCAACTGGAAAATTTAATTAAAAACCCGACTTTATCGGATTTAGTCGGGGGAATTCAAGCAGTAACTCTCGGAGACGAAGAAGCGCGCCGCCGGGGTTCTCAGAAAACCGTTTTAGAACGCAAAGCACCCCCCACCTTTGACATTGCCATCGAAATGTTGGAACGTCAGCGCTGGGTCATTCACGAGGACGTATCCACCACTATCGACCAACTGCTGCGGGGACGGGAAGCAATTGCCCAAATCCGTTGGGTGGACGAGGAGGGAAAAGTACAGGTCGCTCAGGAAGAGCCAAAACCGGAAAAGTTGACCCCTTTGCGCGGCAATTATCTGCCAGAAATGGATAAACCCAAGGGATGGCGGGCCGATGGCCGGATGACTCCCGTGGCCCGTTTCCCTGCCGGACCGCTCAACCGGGAAAACGATTTCGATCGCCTCCTCGAACAATCCTGGCTACAGGAGGAACTAGAAACGGAAAAAGTCCGCATCCCCGGTCCCAATGGCGAAGATTGGCCAGTTTATGTCTATCCCTACGGAGTCAGTCGCGCCCCGATCGAACAGGTAGTACAGGCCCTAGATTTGCCGATCATGTTGACCAAAGATTTACAGGGGGCCGACGCGGTGCTAGCCCTGCGTTCCCACGTTAAAAATCAGTCAAAATTGCGTCAAATTGCCAAAGTAAGACAAATTCCCATCCACGGCATCAAATCCAATACCCTGCCCCAAATCTCTCGCGGTTTAAAGCGGATTTTGGGCATTGATGACCCGATGAATCAGGAGGGCGCGGATTTGCGTTTATTTGCCCGCAGCGGTAGCGATGACGAGATCGAAGCTCTGGAGGAGGCCCGGTTAGCGGTGGAACAAATCGTTATTCCTACTGGTCAACCGGTGGAGTTACTGCCGCGATCGGCGAAAGTGCGGAAAATGCAGCACGAATTGGTGGAACATTACCGTCTCCAATCCGATAGCTTCGGAGAGGAACCGAATCGCCGTATTCGCATCTATCCAGCTTAGGAGTCGGGAATTTGAAGCGACGAACGCTAATTATTATGGGTACGGGGGCGGCGATCGGTGGGGTGGCCTCCCTGATTATCCATCGTCCCCGATCGGCGGCGGAATTACGGGACAAAATGCCCCTGGCTGCAAGAATTAAGCTCTGTCTCGATCTGGCTAGGACGAAACTAACCACGACGATCGACTATCTCGATAGTTATGCCTATCTTGGCATTGTTTATCCCTATTTTACCCATCCAGAGCCATCGGGTTTGAATTTCTTCAATTGGCGACGGAGGCTCAATAGTCCCACGCCAGGCACTTGGAAGCTAGAAAACGCCGATTTTTGGGCGGCTGGGGCTTTTCCTGCTTTGTTATGGAAAATGGCTGATTTAGAATCAGACCCTATGTATGGCGGCTTTTGGGCAGCTGCTGCGAAAAAATGGGGCGATCCCTTAAAAGAAGCCAGTTTGAAGAACAAAGACGTCGGTCTTAATAATTTACTGGTGTTTGCTCCTTGGTTTGAGTCAGGGCAGGGCAAGGAAAAACAGCAAGCTTTAGAGATAACTTTACGAGGGGCCAGACAACTAGCCCAACCTTTTCAGGATGGCAAGGGGAGTTATCACAGCGATATCGGGACTTTTGGCTGGTTACGCAAGGCCGATCGCACCGATCAGCAAGAACATTGGCAGGTTTTTATCGACCATACGATCAATATAGAACAACTGCTCTGGGCAAGTCTCCACAATCCTGACCCCAAGGAAGCAAAGGATTGGCAAGAAAAAGCCCTTTCCCACATCCGCACCCTTAGCCGCACCTTTGGGGCTAACCGTCGCCCGGGTAAAACGGGAACTTGGCAAAGAGGGTATTTTGATCAAAATGTCAACTCTCCCACCTATAGAAATTTCTTATTTAATGAGGGGAAACAGGGCTGGCGCGATGATAGCACTTGGTCTCGGGGTCAAGCTTGGTTTATTTATAGTGCCACGACGGCCTATATTTACACCAGCGATGCGGAAATGTTAACCATTGCCAAGGATGCCATTAATTATTATCTGGACAATTTGCCCGATCGCTGGCCCGGTGGACAAAGACGCGCTGGAGATTTTATCCCCCCTTGGGACTTTGATTATGCCTTGCAAAAAAATGCCGCTACGGAAAGGGATTCTTCGGCAGCGGCCATCGCAGTGTCGGGGATGATTCGCTTATTAAAGGCTTTACCCAGCAATGATCCTAGTTATGGAACCTATCGAGAGGCGATCGATAATACTCTCTTGAATTTGACTTCTTTTGCCTATTTTCCCGACGAAACCGCCCCAGAGATGAGTCTATTGCGTCATGGTTGTTATCATCATCCCGCCGCAATTCAACCCGGCCAAATCTATGATACCGGTTTAATTTGGGGAGACCTCTTTTTTATAAATGCTTTGGCTGAATACCAAGATTTACCCGCTACTTAGGGTTGGCTGAATAAATCTAAAAACCTTGTTGGATTATATCTTTAGATTTTTTTGAAATCCAAAAGTGCCTGGCCTGGGAGTGATCAGGGGGAAAATTCAGGTACTTTTTCCCTGAAAATTAGGTAGGGTTTGCTGAATAATGGTAAAAACCTTACAGGAAAGGGCTTTTAGCTTGATTGAGAGCTTCCCAAATGCACTTAAATCTGCTAGAATCTCTTAAAACCCTTGCATCACCCTTGCATCACCCTTGCATCTTCTCTAAT
>NZ_JBHFLL010000145.1:0-2554 GCF_041928595.1 Microcystis sp. BLCC-F209 | reverse complement strand
TAGCTGCCGCGCTCACCCGGTGGACGTCCGAAAACTACCATGGCATCGGGAGCTTGACGGGGAGCGGGTGGTACAGTTACCTGCTGGGGATACCAGAGCAAATCTCCGGCAACAAAGACGGTTTGCCCTTTAAATAAATACCTGAGATTGGCAACCAAGCGAACAATCCAGCGATATTGAACTGTGTTGTCGGCCATAGGTTTACCGTCGGAGTCAGGATAGAAAAGTTGGGGTTCGATGGGTGCTTGAACCATGCTTTATCTCTTGCGATCGCATTTTTGCCTAACTTTATTGTATCACCGCAAATCCTGGGTTTAAAACCCCATCCTAAAAGGACGGCTTGGCCTTGTACTAAATCCGTTGAGTATGGGCTACATATCAGGAGAGGCACTCATGCAAAAGGCAAAAGTCAAAGGGGAGAATAAATAATCATTTAATAACAGGATTTAGTATTATATCTAAATTTTTAATAAAGTCGAGGTTGAAAATTATCGGGAATATCCAATTCAAATACTTGGTCATGAATCCGAGCCACATAAAACCCTTCTTGCAGAATTTTTTCGCGTAATTCTGATGATACATGAACCGCCGCTAATATGCCATAGAGTTTTTTATCTTTGTGTTCAGGGAAAAAGCGGCGAAACCGTTGCAAAATACTTTTTAATTGTGAAATAGACTCCTCTCTAGCATGACTTTTAACCTCGACGATATAAGCAGTATTTAGCTCACCATTGGTATAGGCAAGGACATCAATTTCTAGGTGTTGTCCATTTTTACTGACTCGCACACTAGGACTAACAACTTCCATACCAAAGCGTTGTCTGAGAATCGTTTCCATTGAGGGAAGGGCAAGTCCTTCGGTAAAGCTGCCGAATTTGGCACCGAGTCCCCCAATTTGCTGACCTAATTCTTTGAGTTGTTTGTCAGTTTTCTTCTGTTGCTGACTAACTTCCTTCAATAGTAGGTCAGTCTCCTTCAGTTGTTTGTCGGTTTCTTTTTGAGCAGTCGCTAATTCGGCTAAGAGTCGCCATACGTCTTCGGATGTAGTTGCCATAGCTAATTTTTTCTCTCTGATTTAGTCTATTGCTATTTTACTGAATTTTGCCGATTCATGAAGAAGATAGTGCTTTTGCCTTTGAGTAAGAGAGCGATAAGTAGGGCGTGTTACGCTGTCGCTAACATACCTTTATTTTTATAAGTAACTTAGAGTATTGTTAAGATTTGATAAATTTAACGGCAAGAGCTTGACATCTACAGACAAAAATGCTAATCTGGCGACCGCAACGCCATTTTTTAGGAGGCATTTAGTTATGGTATTAGCAAAACTGATTGATTGTCGGGGGGGGGTAAGAATAGCTTATCAAAAATAGCTATCGCTTCCTCTGCCATTGCTTTTAGCACTCTAGCAATATCACCAGTTCAAGCTGCTCAGCTAATTATTCCCAACACAACTGTTTTAGGGACTAATGTTTTTTCTGGGCCAACTTTCACGGTTTCTCAAAACTTTCTTCCGTCAGACACCTTAAGTGTTAATGTGTCTGGAACAGTAGATATCTGGGCTGGAACATTGGCTATGAATGCTGCGGGTATTATTACCCAAACAACACAGCCAGGATTCAGTGTGGGACAAACTATCGCGGCGGGTTCCGGGGCAACACGTCCGGGTCAACCCAGTGGTTCTCTACTTATTGGTAATAGCACACTGGGATTTTTTCCTCTATTCTCAGCTAATGCAGCCAATGGTTTAGGCAGTGCCAATCCACCAACAAATTTATCATTATCTGGTGTGCCTTTATCCAGCATATTTACAAATGTAGGCTTTACGGGTATTGCTAATGGCACTGTTCTTCAGTTTCGTATCAACGATATTAATTCTTCTGATAATAGCGGTCAATTTGTCATTTCCTCCCCTCCGCCATCTACCTCAACCCCTGAACCTAGCACAATTTTAGGCTTAGGTGTATTAGGATTGGGTGCTTTCTGCCAGCGCAAACTATCTCAAGGGAAGAAGTCAAAACAGGACAATTGAGTTGAGAACTTTGGGATTTATCCCCCCTTAATCTTCCCTGAATAAGGGGGATATCTGACAGTTTTTAACACCTACCTACTTATATAAAAATAGGGGTTGGGTTGAGCAATAGCAAGGACTAACCTGCTATTTTGTAATTTTCAAAGGTAGGTCTTTTTCTTTTCTAACTTCTCAACATAAGTCAATGGCCTCTTTGATATTTTGTAGAGCTTCTTCTTGAGTCTCACGAAGTCGTTCAGCAACAAGTCGCCCCCATGGAACGGGCCATGGGTTTAAGTGATGAGGTTATTCGTTATTTAACCCTAAAACTTGATCGCGTGGTTGCCCCCCCCTGCGGATTTATCTCCCTTAACGGAAATTCCCCCCTCTCCTATCACCGAAGCGGTGGTGGAAGATGACGGTATCTCCGCTGAAGATTAATTATAGTCACAACTGTGTCGGGTCAATGCCCAATTCCCGTAATCGGGCAAAAGCGCGGTCGCGTTCTTGTTGTGCTTGGTCGCGTTCTTGTTGTGCTTGGTTGCG
>NZ_JBHFLL010000144.1:0-1721 GCF_041928595.1 Microcystis sp. BLCC-F209 | reverse complement strand
AGTTTTTAATAACCAGATTTAGTATCAGGAGTCAGTAGCCAGTCGTCGGTCGTTTCAGGCTTTGTTGCCCTGCTTTTTGTACCAATTTGTGGACTAAAAGAAGAATAATGCAAGGTTTTTGAATGTCCCAATCCTATTTTCGCAGCATGAACATCGGATTTTAACAGGTCAAAAGCCTTATTTTAAAAGGGTTTTACCATTATTCAGCAAGCCCTGCTTAATTTAAATGAATCAACCCTAGGGCTTTGGGGGGTAGAACCCTCCAAAGGCTTGGATTGAGTGATAAAATCGCAGGTAATACTAAATCCGTTGAGTATGGGCTACATATCAAGAGAGGCACTCATGCAATAACTGGATTTAGTATTGTAAAGTTTCAATAGAAATATAGTCAGATATAGTCAGGGATGGTAATATATAGACATGAAACTATCAGACTATGCAAAAAAAGCAGGAATAAGTTATCGAACGGCTTGGAGGTGGTGGAAACAAGGGAATTTAACAGGCTATCAATTGCCTTCTGGTACAATTATCACAACGGATGACAACCCTTCAAAACCCGACGCTGAGTTAAAAGACAACGAATAATAATGTTAGTAGCAGAAAGACACATTATCAAGAAAGGACATCGATTTTGGGCTGAGATAGATAATTTATCTTGGCAGTCTAAAAATCTTTACAACTCAGCCAATTATTTAATCCGACAAAACTTCATTTATGGTCATGGCTATTTGACCTATAATCAGATGGCCTCTCTCATGAAAGAGACAGAACAGTATCAAGCTTTACCCGCTAAAGTTTCCCAACAAGTTTTAAGAAGATTAGACCGGAACTGGCAATCATTTTTTGCCGCTTCATCGGAGTTTAAAAGTCACCCCGATAAATTTCTGGGAAAACCCAAAATTCCTGGCTATAAGGAGCCAAAAAAAGGACGAAATCTCTTAGTTTACACGATTCAAGCTATAAGCAAAGTAGGTCTTAGGGAAGGATTGGTCAAACTATCACCGGACTTCAATTGCCTTGCCGAAAAGAGTAGCAGAGCGCATAGCAGAAGTCATAATAGTTCCTAAATGTGATTGTTATGTAATTGAGGTAATTTATGAGAAAACCGAACAGTTCTTAGCTCCTAATGAAAAGATAGCTGCGATAGATTTAGGCATAGATAATTTGATGGCTGTAACTTCAAATCAACCGGACTTTATCCCTTTGTTGATTAATGGCAGACCGTTAAAAAGCCTGAATCAATTTTATAACCAACGTCGAGCTAAGTTGCAATCTCTGTTAAAAGGTAATCGTCAAAGTTCCCAGAGAATTCGCCGTTTAACTCGCTGTCGTAATCAGAAAGTAGATGATTATCTTCATCAGGCTAGTCGTTATTTAGTCAATCTCTTAGTTGACCAAGAGATAACAACTTTAGTAATTGGGAAAAATGACGGCTGGAAACAAGAAGTAAACTTAGGGAAAGTCAACAATCAAAAGTTTGTGACCATCCCTCATGCTCGATTAATTGAGATGATTAGTTATAAATGTCAATTAGCGGGAATTAAAGTGATTATTCAAGAAGAATACTATACCTCAGCTTCTAATTTTTTGAATGACGATCCTCTCCCCGTTTATGGACAGATAACTGAAAAGCCAGTGTTTTCAGGAAAAAGAATTTCGCGAGGGTTATATCGTACAGATAAGGGGATTCTGGTTCAATCTGATGTCATGGGTTCCTACAA
>NZ_JBHFLL010000143.1:0-5044 GCF_041928595.1 Microcystis sp. BLCC-F209 | reverse complement strand
GTTATCAGTTATCAGTTATCAGTTATCAGTTATCAGTTATCAGTTATCAGTTATCAGTTATCAGTTATCAGTTATCAGTTATCAGTTATCAGTTATCAGTTATCAGTTATCAGTTATCAGTTATCAGTTATCAGTACAACTAATAACCAAATTAACAACTATGACCACTACTACCTTAATTCCCAATCCTGCTATCAATAATCGCTCCCGCGATGTTCAAACCGCAGAAATTGCCGATCAAACTTGGGTTTTTCGCTCTCGTACTTGGGACAGATTAAAATTTGAAATAGAATATGGTCGTCAACGGGGAACCACCGCTAATTCCTATCTTATCCGGGGCGATAAAACCGCATTAATCGATCCTCCCGGAGAATCCTTCACCGAAATTTATTTAGAAGAAATTCGTCAATATGTCCCCTTACATCGTCTCGATTATCTAATTCTCAGTCACGTTAATCCCAACCGTATCGTCACTTTAAAGGCATTATTAGCCGCAACCCATCAAATCACCATCCTCTGTTCTAAAGCTGCCGTCAATACCCTGAAAAATGCCTTGCCTGATGCCCAAATTGTGGGCATACGAACCGATGAAATCCTTGATTTAGGGCAGGGTCATCAACTCAGTTTTATTAATGTCCCTACCCCACGCTGGTCTGATGGAATCTGCACTTTTGACCAAAAAACCCAAATTTTATACAGCGATAAATTCTTTAGTGTGCATCTGTGCAGTGATGAGCTTTGGGATAAAAATTGGAAAGAATTAGACGCAGATCGTCGTTATTATTTTGATTGTCTCCATGCCGTGCAATCAAAACCAGTAGAAACGGCCCTCGACAAAATTAAAGAATTTCCTGCCCAATATTATGCACCTGCCCATGGTCCGATAATTCGTTATAGTCTTAGTCGTCTTGCCCACGATTATCGTTATTGGTGTCAAGAACAAAAAACTCGACCCCTACAAGTGGCTTTATTATATGCTTCTGCCTACGGAAATACTGCCACCCTGGCCCGCTCGATCGAACGAGGATTACTAGAAAATGATCTGGCCGTAGAATCAATAAATTGTGAGTTTGCCACCCCCGCCGAAATTAGTCAAGCGATCGAAAATTGTGACGGATTTATTATCGGTTCTCCCACCTTAGCCGGTCACGCTCCCACCCAGATCCAAACCGCTTTAGGAATCGTTCTTTCCACGGCAGCAAAAACTAAATTAGCTGGGGTTTTTGGTTCCTATGGTTGGAGTGGGGAAGCGGTAGATTTAATTGAAACTAAACTCAAAGATGCCAATTATCGCCTCGGTTTTGAATCCTTGCGCGTGCGTTTTAACCCCACAGAAAGCAGTTTACAGGCAGGTTATTTAGCCGGAGAAACCTTCGCCCACACCTTGAAAAAAACCAAAAAATTTCGGGTTCCCCAACAGGGAATGACCGAAACACAGATTGATCGCACTGCCCAGGCCGTTGGTCGGATCGTCGGTTCCCTCTGTGTTCTCACCAGTCGTCAGGGCGAGGCTCATGCTGGTTTCTTGACCTCTTGGGTATCCCAAGCCAGTTTTAACCCCCCGGGGCTAATTATCGCCGTTGCTGACGAACAAGCCGCCGATCGCCTAATTAACTCCGGAACCACTTTTACCTTGAATATTCTTAAGGAAGGGCGCAATTTACGCCGCCATTTTTCCAATTGCATCAAATCCGGCGGCGATGTCTTTATGGGATTAGAAACCCAAGTCGGGGAAAATGGCTGTCTGATTTTAAGCGAAAGTCTCGCCTATCTAGAGTGTACGGTCAAAGAGCGACAACTCTGTGGCGATCGCTGGTTAGTCTATGCCACCGTCGAGCGGGGTCAAGTTTTGGATGGTAACGGTGTCACCGCCATCGGTCATCGCAAATCCGGTAGTCAGTATTAAAACTGGACTGGGGGGGTCAAGTTCCTGACTTTCCCCCTATCATCGGCCTAGATTTCTGGGGAACAAATGTTATGTTAGTATCCAAGGTTGCCCGACCGGGCCATTTTGTCTTTGTTTCCCCATGAAAAAATTGCCGCTACTCCTATCGGTGGGGAGTGTTGCCTTATTGTTGGTGGGATGTCCAGCTTCCAACCAAGCTAATCAATCCCCACCACCCAGCCAAGAAACCCCCACCCCCCCTCCTAGTCCCCCAGCTGCCCCACCTGCCACCTTTAGGGGTGCCATGAAACCAGCCACCAAACCAACCCCCCCAAGGGTAGCAGCGGGATTGATTCCCGCTACCGATCCCGACCAAAAACGGGCAGAAATTAATCGCGGTCGCAGCGATCCCTTTGCCCCCTTTCCCCTACAACCAAATATTACAATTACAGTGGCGGAAAAACCCCCAGCTGGGACTCCGGCGGCCACCGCACCCGCAGCAATGGGCAATCGTTCCACCCCCGCAGCCGCAGCCACGGGCAATCGTTCCACCCCCGCAGCCGCACCCAGGGGCAATCCTCCCAACCCCGAACCACCGATAGTTAAAGGGCCGCCACCACCACCGCAACCGACAGAAGCGGAAGCAGTGCAAGTATCGGGCATCGTCCAGTTACCTACCACTGCCATGGCGATCGTGAAAGCCCCCGGAGAAGCCACGGAACGTCGAGTTATCCCCGGTTCTAGCCTCTCTAATGGTTTAATTTTAGTTAAAGCGATCAATACTAATCCCGACAATCCCTATATTGTCTTAGAACAATACGGTCAAACTATTACCCGTCGTTTAGGGGATGGTGTCCCCGAACCAGCCACCGCACCGCAAGCCTCGATCAGCTATAATGTTTCCGAATCAGGAGAATAAAACCCGTGCGATCGATTGCTATTCAACAAAAACAAACCATTATTTATCCCCAAATGCCCTTGGCTATCTATCGGGAGTTAGCCAGCCATTTACAACAGGTTCAGGGTGTGGAAACCCATCTAACTGCCCAGCAGTTCCAACAATTCGATTATCATCAAAGTCAGATCGGTAGTCTCGAAATTAACTATACTGAGACTTTTCAGGAAAGCGATCGCACTCTGGTTGCGGCAATTCTCGATTATTATGCCCAACGTCACGGCCCCTATCAGCTTTCCTAAGCTTTCTCTCCTCACCTTTTCCCCGATTACCGACTTTCTTCTTAAAAACTAAAAATATCTTATAGGATTTATCTTAATGCTGGGGATGATGCCAAATCTCCTCACACTTCATATAAACTTAAGTAGGGTTTGCGGCAAAAAGTACGGGCGAAGCATTCGGATAGAAAATCTACGGTTTCACCGATAGGTTATTGCCCGAATGCTTCGCCCCTACAGGACGTAGGGTTCATTCATGAATCAACCCTGCCTTTTATAAAAATTAAAATCTTTCTGATTTTAAGCCACCGACGCAGAGGTAGTCACTGATAACTGCTCACTGCTCACTGATAACTGAAATGACCCTACCCAATTCCCTAGAAGAAACGATCCTGCAAGCGAAAGCCGCCACCCAACTGGCTCTAGAATCGGGAGCTAGATGCGTACAAGTGGAATTAGTTATCCCAGAAATTGCCCTGCAAGCGCAAGCTTTAGCCCTTGATTTTACCTCTATTTTTGACAGTTATGGTTCTGGTTTAAGGGTAATTTTTCCCGATACCGGGGCCGCCATGTTAGCTCGACGGGATTGGGGAGAAACAGTTTTTCAACTGGGAGATTTAGGTAGTCGTTTTATTCCCATCGAAAACAAAATTAAGCCCGAAGATGAAGCTTTTTTAGTTGTTTGTCCCTCCTCGGTGGAGATTAATTCCGTAGAAAAACTCTGTAACTTGGCCGAAGATCGCCCCGTAGTTCTTCTAATTCCCCAATTGGAAGATGTATCGGTGGTGGGTATCGGTTACGCAGCCCGACAATTGCGAGAAAGATTTTTAAGTACCCTAGAAAGTTGTTATTATTTTCGTCCCTTGGAATCAGCGATCGTGTATCGTTCCTATCCTTCCTTGTGGCAAGTTTGGCTGGAAAAAGAAGACGGTTACGAGTTAATTTCCGAACAATCCACTAAACCCATGGGCGAAGCTTTAGAAAATCTGATTCTGAAAGCTTCTAGTAATAATCCTAATGATAGTTCTAATCCTGTTAATAAAGCCAAAAAGTCCGGTTTATTTGCCACTATGGGACGCTTCTTAAAAGCATTACAACAGTGACATACTCCCCCCGTCAAGCTAGGCTGTGACGGGGGATTTTTTCCCCATTGCTGTTAGAAATTCTTGGCTTCTACAGATTGACCTCGATTGCAACTTTTATCCTTCTATTTTAACCGATCATTTGGCAATGCTATAATTAAAATTAATCGGTAGTTTCCCTAGAGGTAAACTTTTATGATTGTCAATAAGCGAGAACTCAAACAAGCCTTAAATCGGGTGTACTTGAAAATCAAGCCTGAGGCTGAAACAATTCAGGTTTTTCAAGCTAATTTGACGCGCTTGTTGGAGCAATGTGACAGCAAAAAGTCCGAAGAGTTTAATAAAAATTTGCTGATAGATTTAAAAAAAAATACCTATTATACCGATCGCTATTTTATCAATACAAAAGAGCGCATTGATCTGGTGATTCATAATAACCAGGATGTTAAAAGTCCAGTGGGGGTCATTTTTGAGACTAAGAAGCCTACTCGGACAATAAATGCAGAAATGCCAAGACTGGATAATCTCAACACTAAGGCTTTTCAGCAGTTAGGGCTTGCTGAATAAAGGTCAAATGTAGGCAAGGTAAGGGTTTTGTGGCTTTTCTCGCTCCCACAGGTGCAAGATTTTGAGAGAATCGTGCTTCAAAACCTTGCGTCTTCATCGGCCCGCGTCCTGTAGGGGCGAAGCATTCGGACAATAACCTATCGGTGAAAAGGTAGATTTTCTATCCGAATGCTTCGCCCGTACTTATTCAGCAAACCCTAATTGTGGTTCTCACCATAGGATTAAGAATGGTTCTATTCATAATGGAAAACCCAAACGTCAATGTAAAGAGTGTGGTCGTCAGTTTGTGATCAATCCCACTAATAAAACCGTCTCTGACGAAACCAAACAATTAATT
>NZ_JBHFLL010000142.1:0-7906 GCF_041928595.1 Microcystis sp. BLCC-F209 | reverse complement strand
ACCACCATTGGAAAGTGATCTACACCTGCAACAGATCATCATTCTCCTTAGTTGTCTAGAATTATTATGGCGCGAGAGGAGTGATTACTACGCTTCGGGAAATCTAACCATCTACTACAACGAGGAACAACTAAAAAAACGCGATTTCTGGGGTCCAGATTTTTTTGTGGTTTTAGATACCGAAAAACGTCCCCGCAAAAGTTGGGTAGTTTGGGGAGAACAGGGTAAATATCCGGATGTAATTGTCGAGATTCTCTCCGATTCTACGGTCAATATTGACCGCAATAACAAGAAAATTCTCTATCAAAATACCTTTCGCACTCCTAATTATTTTTGGTTCGATCCTAATACTTTAGAATTGCAGGGATTTAGACTAATTGAGGGACAATATCAAGCCATTTCTCCCAATGAACAGGGTTATCTGTGGGGTGAACAGTTAGGATTATATTTAGGTATATTTGACCGTAAACTGCGTTATTTTACCGCCGATGGTCAATTAGTCCCCACTCCTCAAGAAGCGGAATTAGAGCAAAGACAGGCAAAAGAACAGGCTCTTTTAGAAAAAGAACAGGCTCTTTTAGAGAAAGAAAGGGAACGACAAGCTAAGGAAAAATTGGCCCAAAAATTGCGAGAATTAGGCATCGATCCCGATACAATTTAACTGAAGTGGCAAAAGTCCTAGAGAAAGTAAACCTAAATGAGAGGTCGTGAGAAAACTTATGAGTGATATTGAACTTCGGCAGTCAGTTTATGACCTTCTTTCATCCCTGAGAGGATTAGATGCGCTCAAAAAATTATTCTGGTCCGAGTTAAATTACGAGCAAGAAAATCAAACCCTGTCCCGACGCAATTGGCCAGATAAAGCAGTAGAAGCATTAGCAGAAGACCCAATTTTATTGGCTTCTGGGGGGGAAGATTTTCAGGTTATCTATGCTCGTCTCAACTCTAAGCAACTGCTGCTCAATTTAGAGCGTCTTGTCGTTACTCAACTGCTAAAAAACCATCCCTACTCTCTCTTTGTTTTCTCTGATTTCCACCAAGAACGGTGGCATTTTCTCAATGTTAAATATGATGTAAAACAAGAAAAACGGCAAGTCTTGCGGCGAATTACAGTGGGTCGGGGGGAACAGTTACGAACCGCCACAGAACGCCTAAGTTTACTGGATTTAGATAATATTAGTTCCGAGTCTCCTTTAGCGATTCAGGAACGTCATGATGAAGCTTTTGATGTTGAGAAAGTTACTAAGAAATTTTTTGAACAGTATCGCTCGGTCTTTGAAAAAGTTGAGCAATTAATTACTAAAACTCTCCCTAATGCTGACCAGAGAAGACTATTTACTCAGAAGCTGTTTAATCGCCTGATGTTTATTGTTTTTATCCAGAAAAAGGGTTGGCTGAAGTTTAACGAACAAACAGACTATCTAGAAACATTATGGCAGGATTATCAGAATGATAACAGCACCTCGGACAAAAACTTTTATCATAATCGCTTGACTCATCTGTTTTTTACGGGACTAAATAATCCCCAACAAACGGATATTATTGGTATCAATAACGGTGGTTTTCTTCGGCAAATAATTGGCACAGTTCCCTATCTTAATGGGGGATTATTTGAACAGGATGAAGATGACCGCAATCCTAATATAATAGTACCCGATCAGGCGATCGATGTTATCTTACAGGGCCTTTTTAGTAATTTTAATTTCACTGTAACTGAGAGTACACCCCTTGATGTGGAGGTAGCAGTGGACCCAGAAATGTTGGGAAAAGTGTTTGAAGAATTAGTCACGGGAAGACATGAATCAGGCAGTTATTACACACCTAAACCGATAGTTTCTTTTATGTGTCGGGAGGCTTTGAAGGGATATTTAAGCAGTAAATTAACTTCTGAAAACAAAGAAGCGATTGAGCTTTTTATTGACGAATATAATGCTATTAATTTAAAGAATCCAGAGGCAGTTTTAGAAACATTAAAACAGGTCAAAGTCTGTGATCCTGCCTGTGGAAGTGGAGCTTATTTATTGGGAATGTTGCATGAGTTATTAGATTTGCGTCAGTGTTTATTTGCCACTAAAGGTATTGATTATAAAACGGTTTATCAGCGCAAGTTAGAGATTATTGAAACTAATATCTATGGAGTTGATATCGATCCTTTTGCGGTTAATATTGCTCGCTTAAGGTTATGGCTTTCCTTAGCGGTTGAATATGAGGGAGACAATCCGCCACCGCTACCCAATTTGAAGTTTAAAATCGAAACAGGAGATAGTCTAACTGCTCCTAATCCCCAAGGTTCTGGGATGGTGCGCGAGGAGTTTATCCATCGGTTTAGGGAAGCTAAAGCGAAGTATTTAAGAGCGCATTTAGGCAGTGATAAACAAAGTCTTGAACAGGAGATTAATGAGGTTAAGAAACAGATTGCTTTATTAACCCATGGCAGTGCTTCTGTGATTGCGAGTGATAAGGAAGCTATCTCAAAAGGGTTTGATTGGGTGGTGGAGTTTGCCGAGGTATTAGCGGAGGGAGGTTTTGATATTCAGGTAGCAAATCCCCCCTATGTGAGAATGGAGTTATTTAAGGAAATTAAACCTGCTTTGCGGAAAAATTTCCCTGAAGTTCACAGTGATAGGTCTGATTTATATTGTTACTTTTATGGTCGTGCTTTGCAACTGTTAAAACAAGGTGGAATGTTAGCATTTATTTCTTCTAATAAGTGGTTTCGAGCCAAGTATGGGGAGAAGTTAAGAGAGCATATCGCTGATACTTGTCAGGTGAGAAGTATTACCGATTTTGGTGAATTGCCAGTTTTTGCAACAGCAGCCACTTTCCCAATGATTTTTATCTCTCAAAAGAGTGGTAAAATTAGTAACTTACCGATTTTTACTCAAGTTAAATCCTTAGAAGAACCTTATCCTGATGTCTTAGCTATTGTTAGACAGACTGGACAGAATTTACCAAAAGATGCGATTAAGGGAGCCAATTGGCTATTAACTGATGCGTCATCTGCTAACCGTTTACAGAAAATGGCAGCAGCAGGTGTTCCTTTAGGTGAGTATGTTAACGGACAGATTTATCGAGGTGTAGTAACTGGTTTTAATCAAGCTTTTGTGATTGATGGTGCAAAACGAGCAGAATTAATTGCTAAAGATCCTAAAAGTGCAGAGATTATTAAACCTTTAGCTGTGGGTGATGATGTGCGAAAATGGCGCATAAATTACAAAGACAGATATTTATTGTATATGTATCACGGTGTTGATATTAGCGAATTGAAATCTGTTATTGAACACTTAAAGCCTTATCGCCAACAACTTGAAAATAGGGCAAATAAACAAAAATGGTATGAATTACAACAACCTCAATTAAGATATTCAAAGGAATTTGAAAAACCAAAAATTGTTTTTCCAGATATTGCCAAAGAGTCTCGTTTTACATTAGATGAAAAAGGTCTTTATATTAATGATACAATTTTTATTGTTCCTGTTAATGATTTATATTTATTAGGTTTATTAAACTCCAAATCTGTTTGGAATTATCTTCAACAAAAGGCAGCAGTACTAGGAGATGCACAGAAACGCGGAAGAATACGGCTAAAACGTCAATATGTTGAAAAAATCCCCATCCCTCTCGCTTCTGAATCTGAAAAAGAACCCATCATTAAATTAGTACAAAAATGCTTAGATGCCAAGGGGGTTAACTGTGAAGAATGGGAGA
Organism: Microcystis sp. BLCC-F209; assembly: GCF_041928595.1. Taxonomy (NCBI): domain Bacteria; kingdom Bacillati; phylum Cyanobacteriota; class Cyanophyceae; order Chroococcales; family Microcystaceae; genus Microcystis; species Microcystis sp. BLCC-F209. The sequence continues at coordinate 4,198 of NZ_JBHFLL010000142.1, read as the reverse complement.
AAGAGATAGATGAGAGAGTAGCGGCATTGTATGGACTGTAAGGGGTTAGATACCCGAATTATTAAAGAAGTCGGGTATCTGAAATCATCACAGAACTATGTTAAACAAAAAAATACTTAAGCAAAATCAGTAGATTAAGTTGAGGAAAACAATTTCGATTTCTTTATTAAGTAGCTGGTTATAATTAAGTTAAAAATGGATTTTAAGTCCGATCCCCCCTGCCCCCCTTAATAAGGGGGGTGCCGATCCCCCCTTAGTCCCCCCTTTAATCCCCCCTTGATAAGGGGGGTGCCGATCCCCCCTTAGTCCCCCCTTTAATCCCCCCTTGATAAGGGGGGCATCTGACAACTTTTAACGCCTACCTACTTATGTACTTTAAGGAGATAATCAAATGAAACTCTTAGATGTAGTTGCCTTATTAGAAGACTTACCCCAATTAGGATTATATTGCGGACAAGTCGGAACAATTGTAGAAGTTTATGAACCGACAGTTTTTGAAGTGGAATTTAGCGACACATCAGGACGTGCTTATGCTATCGAAACCTTACAAGAAAATCAACTAATGTTATTACATCATTCTCCCTTAAAACCTAAAAATTTACCTGTAAATATAGGGTAAATTTTCTTAAAAAACATTATTGATATAACAATTCTCTTATGGATATCGAACTATGCCTACCCACGACATCATCGACAATCGCCAGCAAAAATTAGTCGATAACATCAACCAAATTCTTCACTCTTCAGAAGCCGCTCATTTTGCCGTCGGTTACTTCTTCCTCTCCGGCTTTACTGCGATCGCACCCCGTCTCGCCACCATCCCACAAATGCGCCTCCTAATTGGCAACACCAGCAACCGGGAAACCATCGAACAATTAGCAGAAGGCTACCGCCGCTTAGAACTAATTAAAGACCATCTAGAGGCACAAGAATATCCCAAACGGACAGAACGCAAGCAGATGGCAACAGAAACCGCCGACAATATTCGTTCCAGCGTCGAACTAATGGACCAAACGGATCAAACAGAAACCTTAGTAAAAAATCTGGTTCTTATGATTGAAGAAAAACGCCTTCAGGTGCGAGTTTATACTAAAGGGCGACTCCATGCTAAAGCCTATATCTTCGACTACGGGACAATTTATAACCAGCAGGGACAACCTTTGGAACGTCAAGAAAAAGGCCTTGTTATCGTTGGTTCTTCTAACCTTACTTTATCAGGAATTTCCCACAATACCGAACTTAATGTTATCGTTCACGGTAATGAAAATCATGCCAGTTTAACAGAATGGTTTAACCAACTTTGGCAGGAAGCAACAGAATTTGATGAAACACTGATGCAGTCTTTAAAACAGTCGTGGGCGATGATGCCAGTACGTCCCTACGACATCTATATGAAAACTCTCTATATGCTCGTGCGCGATCGATTGACAGAAGAAACTGCCAGCGAAATGATGATAGATAACGAAATTACCGAGAAACTAGCAGACTTTCAAAAAGTAGCAGTTAACCAAGCGATCAAACTCATCCGCGAGTACGGAGGTTGTTTCGTTTCCGATGTGGTAGGACTAGGAAAAAGCTTTATTGGTGCTGCCATTGTCAAACGCTTTGAACAAGTGGAAAAAGCCCGACCCTTAATTATTTGTCCAGCTCCACTGGTGGAAATGTGGGAACGCTACAACGAAATTTATCAACTTAACGCCCGCGTTTTATCGATGGGATTGCTGCGGGAAGATGAAACCAGTGGCATCAGAGTTTTATTAGAAGATTTTAAATACAAAGATCGAGATTTTATCTTAATTGATGAAAGTCATAACCTGCGGAATGCCGCAACCCAAAGATATAAAATCGTCGAAGCCTTTTTAGCAGCCGGGAGACAATGCTGTTTTCTGACAGCAACTCCTCGTAATAAAAGTGCTTGGGATATTTATCATCAGATTAAACTTTTTCATCAAGATGATAAGACAGATTTACCCATAGAACCGCCCGATCTAAAAGAGTATTTTCGATTAGTAGAGAAAGGGGAACGGCAGTTACCTGACTTGTTATCTAACATCTTGATCCGGCGCACCCGCAACCACATTTTACGCTGGTACGGCTTTGATGCCAAGACTCATAAACCCGTAGATGCAGACAATTTCAAGGATTATTTAAACGGAAATCAACGCGCTTACGTTATTGTGGGCGGTAAGCATCAGTTTTTTCCCAAAAGAGAACTACAAACCATTGAATATAGTATTGAAGATACCTATCAAGGACTTTACCAAGAACTGCGCCAATATTTAGGGAAATCTCGCCAACAGCAACCAGCCAAACCTCGTAAAAATGAACTTTGCTATGCTCGTTATGGTTTGGGAAATTATGTATTACCAAATAAGCGCAAACAAGAACCATTACTCAGTTTACAAACTGGAGGGGCAAATTTAAGAGGACTGATGCGAGTCCTGTTATTCAAACGCTTTGAATCTAGCGTTTATGCCTTCCAACAAACTGTTAAGAAATTACTGCAAGTCCATCAACGCTTTCGAGAAGCTTTATGCCAAGGAATTATCCCCGCCGGAGAAGAAGCTCAGGCAATTCTCTATGAGCCAAACAATGGGGAAGAACAAGACATTATCGATGCCTTGCGTCAGGCATCTGGGAAGTATGATATAGCTGATTTTGATGCCCCAAGATTGCAGAAACACCTCGAACATGACATCCAATTGCTAGAGAAAATTTTGCACTTAGTTGAGCCAATTACCCCAGACAAAGATGCGAAATTACAAACCCTTAAAAGCTGGTTGAATAAACCTCCGCTGCAAGATAGCAAGTGCCTCATCTTTACTCAGTATGCTGATACCGCCTATTACTTGTATCAAAACCTCAATCCTAACGGCGATCAAGACGATCTAGAAGTCATCTACAGTGGCGATAAAAATAAGGCGCGGGTAGTGGGAAGATTTGCCCCCAAAGCCAACAAATACTATAAATTACAACAGGGAGAGTCGGAAATCAAAACTTTAATTGCTACCGATGTTTTAGCCGAAGGTTTAAACCTACAAGATGGCAACCTGATTGTTAATTATGACCTGCATTGGAATCCCGTCCGACTTATTCAAAGGTTTGGTCGGATTGATCGGATTGGCAGCGAGAATGATGTGGTTTACGGCTTTAATTTTCTCCCAGAGACGGGATTAGAGCGGAATCTAGGATTACGGCAAAAACTCAAAAACCGCATTCAAGAAATTCACGAAACCATCGGTGAGGATGCGGCAATTCTCGACCCAACGGAACAGCTTAACGAAGAGGCTATGTATGCGATTTATGAAAAAAGTGGTAGTCATCAATTAAGTTTGTTTGAAGATGAGGGAGAATTTCTCGACCTCAATGAAGCCGAAGAAATTCTCAGACAACTCCAGCGAGAAAATCCGGCTGAATACGAACGGATAGCTAACCTGCCTCATGGCATCCGAACGGCTCGCTTTTCTCTCAATAAGGGCATAATTGTCTTCTGTGAAGCTTCTTACCCTAACCGCAAAGATTGGAAGGGCTACCAGCAATTATATTGGCTCGATGAACAGGGAGAGATCAGATCAAAAGATACTGCCCGCATTTTAGGAATGCTCAAAACCACCCCAGAAGAAGCAGCGCTGCCGCTGCCCAAAAATTACAACCAAGCAGTCATGCAAGTCAAGATTAAATTTGCCCAAGAAGTCCAACACCGCCAATCGGAACGGGAGTACAGCCGTTCTCTGACTCAAGCACAGCGCTACATCTTGCGAGAATTGGGACTGCTGTTTAAAACCACTCAGGATGAAGAAATCCGTAAGCAGGTTAACCTATTAGAACAGGCCTTTCGCCAACCGATTACCACTGTACTCAAGCGCGAGTTAAACCTGATTAAGCGCCGTAGCCTGACAGGAGAAGCTTTGTTTAGCGAACTGAAGAAATTATACAGCCAACATGAGATGCGGGACTGGTTAGATCGCCGCCGCTTGCAAGGTGAGGAGCAACCAATTCCCATCATTATTTGCAGTCAGGCTTTAGTTTAGAAACGGCGATCGGTCAAGGTATAGAATTAAGTTATTGGTTAAAATCCCCCCGCCTTATCTCTGCAATTGTGAGAAAAAGCTATAATTAATCAATCCTAAAATACCGGGAAAAAGTCATGACAGCCCTAGACATTATCCCAGATGTCACCTATCCCCCCACAGATTTA
>NZ_JBHFLL010000141.1:0-35496 GCF_041928595.1 Microcystis sp. BLCC-F209 | reverse complement strand
CAAGGGGCCAAAGTTCTGCAAGAAGAACTAGAAACTATGGAAATTCCCGGCCAGAGTGAAAATGGCTTGGTGACAGTGTATCTCAGTGGCAACCAAGAACCCCGGGGGATTGAAATCGATCCTGCTCTCCTCTCCCAAGATGTGGAGATTGTGGCTGGGTCTATTCTAGAAGCCATGAAAGCCGCCTATAATGCCTCCACGGAAACTATGCGCGGCAAAATGGAAGAACTGACCATGGGTTTAAATATCTCCAGTATGTAATCGCTTTTGACCGCAATGGTAAGATGGAAAGTTGGACTAACAAACAAGGAGGTTCAACTTTGCTGACTTTGGGTGTCAATATCGACCATGTGGCCACAATTCGCCAAGCGCGTCGAACCGTGGAACCAGATCCCGTGGCGGCGGCAGTTTTGGCCGAAATCGGCGGCGCTGATGGCATTACCGTTCACTTGCGCGAGGATCGTCGTCATATCCAAGATCGCGATGTGCGGCTCCTCCGGCAAACGGTGCGGACTCATCTAAATCTGGAAATGGCCCCGACGGAGGAAATGATCGCCATTGCTCTCGATCTTAAACCCGATTATGTCACCCTTGTCCCCGAAAAGCGCCAGGAAGTGACCACGGAAGGGGGGATCGATATGCTGGGCAATTTTGACCGTTTTTGTGGGGTTGTAGAGCGCCTACAAGGAGCTAATATCCCCGTTAGTTGGTTTATTGATGCCGATTTTGCCCAAATTCAAGCGGCCGCTAATACGGGGGCGAAATTGATCGAACTCCATACCGGTCAATACGCCGAAGCACAACAGGAGAGCGATCGTCAAGCAGAATTAACAATTCTTAAAGAAGGTTGTGAATACGCTTCCTCTCTCGGTTTGCGGGTGAATGCCGGTCACGGTTTGACCTATTGGAATGTTTATGATGTCGCCTGTTTGCCCAATATGGAAGAATTGAACATTGGTCACACAATTATCAGTCGGGCGGTTTTGGTCGGGTTGGAACGGGCCGTTAGGGAAATGAAATTGGCTATGCGTGGACAATTGTAAAAGCCATCAGCTATCAGCTAATCTCCCGACTCAGGAACAATTACACTGAAAAATTAAAGGAAAGATCATGACAACTTATTATTATTTGGTAGCCAGTCAAAAGTTTTTAGAAGAGGAAGCGATCGAAAAGGAAGTTTTGAAGGAAAGAATCAGGAATTATCAAGAAAAAGGTCAAGAAATTGATTTTTGGTTAATTGCCAATCCAGCTTTTTTAGATACTCCCGCTTTTGCCGATATCAAAAAGAAAACTCCCCAACCGGCAGCGGCGATTGTTTCTCTCAATCAACAGTTTATTACTTGGCTAAAATTGCGTCTAGAATACGTTATTACCGGACAGTTTGAAGCTCCTTCCGATACTATTCCCGAACCGTTAAAATAACCCTTTTTTGTCTGTGGCAAAAAATGCAGACGAGGCAATCATCACCAGCTAACTTTGCCTTGCAGCTTGTTAATTTTTCCCCGACCGATTCCCGATACTCGATCCAAATCTTCTAGGGAAGTAAAGGGGTTTTGTTGCCGGGCTGCGATAATTTTTTCAGCTAATTTGCCACTGATACCGGGTAAACTATCTAATTCTTCTTTTGTGGCGGTGTTTAAATTAATTAAGCGATCGCTTTTAATTGTTACAGATTGGGGGCAGTTTTTTCTATCCTGTTCGATCCGATTTTTAATAGTTTCCGGCAGTCCTAATTTAGCGGTACGGTACAGATATTGAAATTCTCGATCGAAATGAGCGGCAACGGTGGGATTATCGATAATCACTAAAGCTTCATCGTTTTGATGGTTAGCGGCTCTTGACCAATTATGAGAACCAGTAATCACAATTTTATCATCGATTAAACCGAATTTATGGTGTAATTTATCTCCCCGGGCTAGATCGGGAACTCCTAGGGTATTAATTGGGTTTTGCCAAGGCTGATTATCTGGTTCATAACGACATTTATTACTGAGAGCAACTCCTAATAAATCTAATCCTTCGCTATAGTATCGGAAGGCAAAACTAGGATCAATTAAAGCTTTAATTTCTATCCCTTTTTGATGTCGTTGAGCGAGAATATTAGCTAAAGGCTGTTCCGTAAAGACAAACAGGGCTAAATTCACGGATTTTTTAGCTTTATTTAAAGTTTCACCGATCAGACCATTGCTAGTAATTGCCCAGGGATAAGCGGTAGAATCGGGGGAAAATTTTACCGTCAGAATACTATTACCGATAAGGATTGTTTGCGGTTTTCTCTGGGGTTTATCTAAGCCAAATTTATGCTGATCTTCCCTTCCCCACATCAGATTAAATTCTTTTTGAAAAGCTCTAGCTAGTGGGGGATTAGTAATTACTAATAAGTGATTGGCATTCCCAACAGTTTGGGTATTAGAAAAGTCTCCATGAATATCACTTAAGGTGTAGTTAGCTGAACTGATTAAAGTAGTGTAATTATCAATAACCATGAATTTATGGTGCATTAAACCGCTACCTTTTGAGCGATCAGCGCTATCATCAATTAGGGGAATGCCAGCTTTTTTGAGGATAGTAATTGCATCTCTTTGGGCGATTTCCTCTGGAGTTAATTTACCATCTCGATTTATATCAACTAAATCAAAAAGATTTTGATAACGTTCCTGTTCTCGATCGCTTGATTGTTCTTGGTTTTTGGCTAAACTATTAATAGGTTTATTGTAAATGTTTTCGAGGATAACCCTAACTTTAATTCCCTGTTGCTGACGCTCCACTAAAGCTTGAGCGATGGCGGGTAAACGTAACTCTTGCACTGCTAGATCGATCGAAATTTTTGCCGAGTTGATATGATCAATAATAACCTGTTCTAGATTGTCCCCCTGGCGATTAATTTGGCGATAGGGATCGGTATAATTTGAATTCTGGGCTTGATTATGATTAAAATAGACTTGAATGTATTGATCTTGGGGCAAGGGTTGCGGACGATTTGGGATAACATTCAGAGAATGACAACCACCCAAAAGAAAAACTGTCCCTAACAAAAATCCTAACTGTCCCATAGTCCGAATTTTTTTTAATCTCCATTTATCTATTGCCATTTTTGCCCACATAATTATCATTCCCCTAGGATTCAGGAGTGAGGAGGTAATTTTTACCTAAGGAGGTTCTCGGAAATCGGTATGTACTAAATTGATTATAATCAATCATGATTCTAGATTCAAGACTAGGGCCTTGTCCTTGATTGCTTAAATTACTGAGCAAAGATGTGACATCTAGTTAGGGAATTTTGTTATCATGTGGGGAATAATAGCACTGTTCTTCTAGATCTGGGTTTTACCATGACTGAACTTTTACCCCAATGCAGTAATCTGGCTGGTAATGTTAACAGTATAATTGAACTATTGAAATGCGAATCGTCTCTCCGCAATCAACAGGATACCAGCAAGATAGAAATTGCCCTACAAAAAGCCATTTCTCCCAAATTTGAAATCGTTTTCGCCGGTGCTTTTAGTGCCGGGAAATCAATGTTAATCAATGCACTTTTAGAGCGAGAATTGCTCTATAGTGCCGAAGGACACGCAACGGGTACAGAATGTTATATTGAGTACGCAGAAGCTGATGAGGAAAGAGTGGTTTTAACCTTTCTCAGCGAAGCAGAAATTCGTACTTTAGTCGATAGCGTCTGTCAAAATCTGCAATTAACTAATCCCAGTAACATTAATTCCCCGGAATACTGTAGTCAATTAAACCAATACTGTCAAAAAATTATCGAACAGGAAGGGGGAGAAGGCAAATCCGAGCGAGCTAAACAAGCTCAGGGTTTAAAATTATTAATTGAAGGATTTACTCAAAATCGTGAGCGGATCCATACCCTGCATAATGCCACCTATTCCATGGAACAATTTCACTTTTCTAATTTAGCAGAAGCGGCCAGTTTTGCCCGTCGTGGTAGCAATAGCGCCGTCTTAAAACGTCTAGAATATTACTGTCATCATCCTCTCCTTAAAGATGGTAACGTTTTGGTAGATTTGCCCGGTATTGATGCCCCAGTCAAAAAAGATGCCGAATTAGCCTATCGTAAAATAGAGCATCCTGATACTTCAGCAGTGGTTTGTGTTTTAAAGGCTGCTTCTGCGGGAGAATTAGCCACAGAAGAAACAGAATTACTCGAAAAAATTAGCTCTAATGCTGGTATTCGTGATCGAGTTTTTTATGTTTTTAACCGCATTGATGAAACCTGGTACTCAGCCCAACTAAAACAGCGTTTAGAGAACCTGATTCAAACGCAATTTCGTGATACTTCCCGCATTTATAAAACCAGCGGACTTTTAGGGTTTTATGGGTATCAGGTGAAAAATCAAACCAATATTAATCAGCGTTATGGGTTAGATTCTATCTTTGCCGAAAGTGTTAAAAATTTAGGAGGACAAGAAGAAACACCGCAATTTGTCAGCGAGTTTAATAACTATTGTGCCAACTCTGGTAAATTACTGGCAACTCCCTTTAAAGTTTCCATCCACGGTTATGAAACTCCTAATAAAAATTACTTCCGAGTTTTAAGCGAGTGGGGAACTCCTTTATTAGAGCAGTTAATTGCTGATAGCGGTATCGAAGAATTTCGCAGGGCAATTACTCGTTATCTTACCGAAGAAAAACGCCCGCAATTGTTTGCAACTTTAGCTGATGATTTACAATCTCTTTGCATTACTCTCAAAAATCATTATCAAGGGATTTATCGTGATTTAGAAAGTCAACCACGAGAAATTGAGGCGATGAAAGCTCTGGAGTTAAATCACCTCAATCAAGAGTTAAAGGAAGTGGGAGAGAAATTAACTAAACATATCGAGGGTTATGTCAATGCTATCGTGGTTAATAGCGATGACAACTTTGAGGAAGACTTTAAGAAACTGAAAGCGAGAATGGTATCAAGATTGGATGAGTTGTTAAATACTTTTTCTGTTAGAAATGCTTACTCGCAGGCGACTTTAGCTCATCCTCGCAATGCTACAGCACCTTTATTAGCAGTATTAGTGGAAGCTTTTTATTATCTGTCTAACCAGCTAGAAGATGTGTTAATTGAGGAGTCAACCAGTTTAATTACTCGCTTTTGTCAGCGTCTCTTAGATGCGGTAAGGCAAGGTGATTATTATCGGCAAATCTATCGTTTATTGGGTAATGATGGTGGCATAGAAAATCAGCTAAAACAGGTGGAATTGCAGTTAATTAATGCCTTGATTTCCGAAGCAAAAACTGAGTGCGATCGCTATGTAAGAGAAAATCACAATTTTTACAACGAAGGCACTTTTTCGATCTTTCAATTTCGGCAAACTGTCCAACAAACTGCCCAGGGTTATGACTGTGAAAGTATTCTTGATGCCGAACCTGCTATCCGTCAATTACTTAAGTTAGATTTTGAGCCAAAAGTATCAGCAACAATTCAGAAAAACTTCCGCCAAACCGTTAATAATACTCTCAAAAATCAATTGATACCAATGGCGAAAAAACAAGCGGATACTATTCTAAAACAGTTCAATCAAGCTCGTTCTTATCTAGAACAAACCTTAGAACAGGAAGCGGCGGAAAAAATTGCTAATAATGCCCACAAACAGCAAGAAATTCACCAAAAAATTGAGGATTATAACCAAGCGATTAACTCTCTCAATACTTGTTTAACTGCTATGGGTTTACAGAAAAATCATTTACCTGTAATTGGTGAACAAGAATTAGAGATTGTCCCTGAAGTTGTTAATGACTCCAGCAATTAATATGGGGAGTGGGAAGGTGGCAAGTGAGGGGGAACAATCCAAAAAATTAATTAAAATTAAAACTGATCGGGGGATAAGCGATCGAAGTCTTGTTATTCTTAAACTGGTAGGTTTCGAGATGTTTTTAGGCTCGCAGCTGAACCTGATCAACCGATAACCGATAGAGGGGTGCAGAATGGGAGAATGGTTAGATTTTACCGATGAGGTGGTCACTGTTAATAGCAAAGGTGAGGAAATTAAACGGGAAAAAGTCACTAATCGAGGTTATCAATATTTTTTAAGCAAAAAAACCTTTTTAGAGATGATTTCTATCCCTAGCGGTCAATACCTCATCGGTGCGCCCAAAAGCGAGTTAGGCTGGAAATCGAGTCAAAGTCCCCAATCTCCGGTTAATATTCAGGCTTTTTGTCTGAGTCGCTACCCAATTACCCAACGACAATGGCGCGAGGTGGCAAAATTAGAACCAGTAAATATTGAACTTAATCCCTATCCGGCCCATTTTGAAGGTTACGATCGCCCAGTAGAACAAATTAACTGGTGGGAAGCGGTGGAATTTTGCGATCGCCTATCCCGTCTCACGGGACTGAATTATCGTTTACCCGCAGAAAAAGAATGGGAATACGCTTGTCGGGGAGGAACATCAACCCCTTTTCACTTCGGCCCGACAATTTCCACCGATTTAGCCAACTATTCCGGGGTGGACTGGGATTATGGCGGGAAAGTATGCAGTTATGGTCGTTATGGGGAAGGTAGCCTGGGATGCGATCGCAGGGAAACCACACCGGTGGGAATGTTTGCCGTCGCTAACCCTTTCGGACTCTACGACCTGCACGGAAATGTCAGGGAATGGTGTGCAGATTACTGGCGCGATAACTACGAAGCAGCCACCATAGAAGATAGGGACAGACGAGTTTTACGCGGGGGTTCCTGGAATGACGGCCCTAACAAATGTCGCTCGGCCTACCGAGTCAAATTTATGGCTACTGCTGGACTCTATGATATTGGTTTTCGTGTGGTTAGCGATAATTCCCCTTTATAGAACCGATCAATCTTTGTGTCCTTTGTGTCTTTGTGGTTAGTTCCAGTCGCTCGCTGGCAGGAATGTGTCTTAGAGTACATTTTACCCACCAAACCCAAGAGAGCCGATAGTGTTTCTTGGGGACTTCTGGAGTTTTCGAGGATGAAACGGGAATTAGAAAATTTATTGGGACGGAAAGTTGATTTGCTAACGAAAAAATCGATCGAGCAGAGTCATAATTGGATTCGTCAACGAGAGATTTTAGGGACAGCGCAAGGGATTTATCTGGCGGGATAAGGCTTTTTTACTCGATATTGTCCGAGCAGGTCAATTAGCTCAACAATTTGCCGAGCAACTGGCAAAATTGGCAGGTGTTGGTCAGACAATTTTTAAAAATGTACCGCTCCTCGATCGAGAGTTAGAATTGATTTTAGAGACAATAAAGGTGATTTAACCAAATGATTGCTAACTTTGACTATAACTATCTTTCCCCGGAAGATTATTTAGCAACGGAGAGAATAGCCAAGGATAAACACGAATACATTCGCGGTCAAACCTACGCCATGGCTGGTGCGAGTAAAGCCCACGGTATGATTATTATCAACTTAGCCACACTTTTAAAAAACCGGCTGCGGGGTAGTGGTTGTCTTGTCTATGCCACAGATATGAAAGTTCGTCTAGAAATAGCTAATAGTTATTTTTATCCCGATCTTGTAGTCACTTGCGACTCGCGAGATAATCAGTCTTTCTCAGAAGATTTTATCCGTTATCCGCGCTTGATTGTAGAAGTATTATCCCCCACTACTGCTGCCTTTGCTCGCAACGCGCTCGCGCAGCGAGATCGGGGCGATAAATTTGCAGACTATCGTTCCCTTGAAACTTTAGAAGAATACGTTCTTATCAGTCAAGAACGCATCAGTGTGGATTGTTTTCGTCGCAATGATGAAGGATTCTGGGTTCTTTATCCCTACAGCAAAGGAGCAGATATTTATCTAGCTAGTATCGATTTTCACTGTGCGATCAAATCTTTATATGAAGATATAACAGAAATCTGTTAAAAAATCAGATCAGTTTTTTTCTGTTTACTATTTACTTTTTACCTAATTAATGCTTGTCATCCTCTCCGCTATTATTCCAGTGGGTTTTATCATCCTCATCGGTGTGATAGCAGGAAAAATTCTCACTGTGGAAGTGCATTCCCTTTCCCAAATCACGGTGTATATTCTTGCCCCCGCTTTGGTGATTGATGGACTCTATCGCACCACTTTATCCGGCAGCAATATCGGTTTAATTATCCTAGGCTTTGCTCTTATCTCACTGGTAATGGCGATTGTCGTCGAAATTATCGCCTATTGTCTCAGTCTCGATGGTGATACCCGCAAAAGCCTCATGGCTGCCGCCGTGATGCCCAATAACGGTAATATGGGTTTACCAGTGGCTAGTTTTGCCCTGGGTGCGGCCGGACTGGAAAGAGCGATAATCTATATGATTGGCTCTAGTATTCTTTTATTTGGTATTAGTCCCGCTTATTTGCAAGGAAAAAGCTTTCTTTCAGGATTTCGCTTAGTTTTTCAATTGCCCTTAATCTGGTCAATTTTTATCGGCATTGGCTTTCAAACTTTCCCTTTTCATCTTCCCCTGCAATTAGATAAAAGCGTTAGCTATCTGGGACAAGCGGCAATTCCCTTGGCTTTAATTATCCTAGGTATCCAATTATCTCAGCAAAAATTAGCGATCGGTAAATTAGAGTTATTAGGGACCTGTTTGCGTCTTTTAGTCGCTCCTCTTTTGGCATTTGCGATCGGCAGTAGTTTAGGATTAACCGGTATGGATCTAAAAATTCTCATCCTACAAAGTGCCATGCCCACCGCCGTTAATACCGTCATTTTAGTCACAGAATTCGGTGGTTCGGCTACTTTAATGGCCCGCACAGTTGTGGTCACTACCCTTGCTAGTTTTCTGACTATTCCTTTCTTTCTTTGGTTATTAAAAGTCTATTTATAGCAGTTATCTTAATGGTGAGGTGCGAAGTTTTCGTTTTGGGGAGCCAGTATTCAGTTATCAGTATTCAGGGGGTGCATCTCATTTTGGTAAATCTACTAATTTGGGATTTTTAAGGGGAAACTTTCTCCTAAAATTGGGCATTACTTTCGGTTTTATCACTCAATCCAAGCTTTTGGGGGGTTCTACCCCCCAAACCCCCCGCGCATTAGGTTAACTGTGAGATGCTTACACGCGATTGTTCATATTTTTGTACTAATTTAAGAGTCACTGATAATTGCTGATTGTTGGTATTTCTGCAAGTGTGGGATGCACCCTTATTCAGGAGATTATTTTATTTATTCTCCCCTCTCCCCAATTCCCCAATTCCCCACTTCCCCAATTCCCCAATTCCCCAATTCCCACACCCCACACCCCACACCCTACACCCCACTTCCCAATTCATAATTCATAATTCATAATTCATAATTCATAATTTAACCTTTGACTCACCCCGGCAATAGCAGCCAAGAGAAGCCAAACAATAGTATTAATCTTGACATCGGAGAGGGTGACATCGACGAGATTAAATAAAACGCAAGCACCAAAAGCTACCAGATAGGTAAAGATAATTAACTCACCCCCGGCTTTTTGTTGCCGTAAAAAGATAAATAAACGCACCCCTTGGGCATAAATCCAACCCACCCAAACAGACAATAAAATTAAGCCGATAATTCCCGTTTCTGCCATTAACATCAAATATAAATTATGGGGATGACCTAACCATAATCCCTGACTTTTTTCGTAGAGAGGTGTAAAACTGCGTAATCCCCAACCGAATAGGGGTCTTTCTTGGGTCATTTCTAGAGTAAAACGCCATTGAGTTGATCTGAGAGTAGCTAGAGGGCGATTGGGGAACATTTCATCGGATAATCGCGCCCAAATCGCCCTAGGAACCAAGAAACGCAGACTATCCCTGAAAGGATTTGGTCCCCAAGAAGCAAGAGAAATCACCCCTCCCAAGAGGACAAAACCGGCGACTAAGGCATTCCAACCCAGATAAAGGGCGAAAATTAGGCAACCTAAAAAGGCTAAGGCCCAAGCATTGCGAGAATTGCTTAAAAATAGCCCTACACTGTCGATCAATATGGTTAAAGTTAAAAACCCGATTTTGAGATTTAAATTCCAATTTCTTTGTCTGTGCCACTGCCGCCAAGTTAGAATTAATAAACCGAGGGCTAAAATCAGAGTTATCAGTAAATAAGCCCCCAAAAGATTAGCATACATAAAAACCGAAGACATTCGCCCCAAAGGTTCACCCCCCGCCCCGTAGGGCCAGGTAAAAATCCCTTTTAATGCTTCCGGTTTTTGCCAACCGAGAAAAATCTGTCCCCATCCCATCACCACTACCCAAACCGACGGAATAACCATCGCCCAAGCTAGTTGACGCAATTGAGAGGGTTTTTTAATTAATTGCCGAATATTGCTAAAAAAGAAGAAAAAAGGCAGGAAATTTCCTAAACCAATCCAAGCATCCCCCGGAGTTGGGGACAGACTGGCACTAATCATCAACCAAAGAGTGACGATACCGAGACCTTGATTGAGACGTGACTGGATAATTGCCCGAAAATTGCCAGTAAAAACCCTAATTAACACGATAATAATGCCGATACCCGCTAACTCCGGCAGCATCATGGCAATAAAAACTGAAAAAAGTATTAAATTCCACTCCCACCCTTGACAAAAAATCTTTTTCATGTTATGCAGGTTGCCAACAATCGTCACGAGTCAGACGAATTTGGGCAAGGGCAAAAATAGTCGGGATAATCCGGCCGTAGTCAGTGGCGATCGCCTTCCAACCGAGATCAGCAATAAACCAACCCCATAAAGCCGGTCCTACCAAACTTAACACGGTTCTGACCGCTCCGTAGCGGGCCGCCGCCCTAGTCATGCCCTGTTTAGCGGTTTGCAGGGCGATTTGATTGGCAATTGCCCCACCCTGGACTAGGGCAGTTTTTGCCCCTTGATAGCGGGCAAAATGGAGAGCGAACTGCCCGGCGATATGTTTGAGCAGAATCGGTTTCAGGATAGAATTAACGGCGATGACGCTACTGCCTTTGAGGACTATATCGAGGGGATTGTGTTGTAGGTGAACCGGTAAGGGTTGGGGAGTGCGGCAATCCGCGAGCGCCTTTTGAATTTGAATCGAGAGGGATTTTTGTTCCGATGGGGGGAGACGTTTCCAAGCTTTGTTAACCAGATGAAGATAGATTTCCGCTTCAATTTCCGTTGTCGGCATTTTTTGGGAGTAGGGAACCTTGAGGAAATGACAGACACGGACGAGAATTTGACGATAACTAACTTTTTCGGTTTGACCTTTTAATACTGTCACACCGTCGGCCGCCAAATAACGAAAACGATCCTCGACGCTATCTAACCAACTTTCCCAATCTTGACTTTGAACGGCGATTGCGTCCGGCGCTCGTAGATAATCGAGAGGGTTAAAACGACGGCAAAAGAGGATGTTAGTGATTTGCTGTAGTTCCTCCTCGGTGGCTAACTCCAAAGCTGTGCGTAGTTCGTCCAATGTGGTTTGTCCTCCTCAGCCCCAATAATCAAATCAGTTTCGCTAGTGCTGATTACTACTAATATTAACTCAAGGGTTTACAGGATTAGGAAGGCTAGTGACAAATTTTTCGATTAAGGTTGGGATCATTGGTGCGGGTTTAGCCGGGTTAACCTGCGCTCGTCAGTTGTGCGATCGAGGTTATACTGTTAAGCTATTTGATAAGTCTAGAGGTATTGGTGGTCGTTTAGCCACGCGACGGGTTAATCGAGCCAATCAAGAGATGGCTGTGGATCATGGCTTGCCTTTTTTGACTATTCAGGGCGAAAAAACGGCGGCTTTAATTGATAATCTCCTGAGAGAGAATCTAGTTACTTCTTGGTTTGATTCTAGCTATGTTGCTCCTTCTGGCATCAATAGCGTGGCGAAATTTTTAGCTCAAGGTTTAGAAATTGAACGAGATTTTCTGGTTACTCGTCTGGAAAATCATCAAGAAAAATGGTTTTTAAACAATAACGGTCAAATTCGAGGGGAGTTTTCGGTGATTGTCCTGGCTATTCCCGCCCCGCAAGCAGCGTTATTGTTAGAAAACTCTCAGATAACTACTATGCCAGAATTGCGATCAATCGTTTACGATCCCTGTTTAACGGTAATGGCGGGTTATGGCGATTCTTTACCGGCAGTTGCTCCCTCCACCGATATCGCTTGGTTAGGACTTGATAGCAGTAAACGGCAATCATCCCCTGATTATGTCTTTGTTGTGCATAGTAGTGCCGATTTTGCGGTTAAATATCTCGATAGCGAGGATTTAGAAGCAGTTAAGCTAGATTTGCTCTCTCGTGCTTCTTTGCCTCTCCCGGATTGGTCACAGATTCACCGTTGGCGTTATGCTTTAGTCCGTCAGGGTTTAGCTGTACCCTGTTTAAGTGTTAATAGTCCTTTACCTCTAGTTGCCTGTGGTGATTGGTGTCAAGGAGGAGATTTATCGAGAAATTCTTCCCTAGAAACGGCCTTAACTTCTGGGATAGCGGCGGCTAATCAAGTTGAGCAGCTACTCTCTTAAGAATCTAGAGACAGGTTTAAATTCTTAGGTTAAGCTTGGGTTAACAAAAGGTTAAATATATAATAATGTAGATATCCTATACTGGGGGGTTGGTCACAATGGAAAAATTCAATTCTAAAGATAACTTTCTCTACCCTAAAACCAGCTACAGGGGTTTATTCACGCCACAAAATCTGGTTTTTAACGCTAACTTGCAGGAATTCGCCCTGAGAGTCTCTTTTATCGCCGGTTTACACAGTGGAGGAAAACTTACCTCTACGGAAGCTTACGAGAAAATTAACCAGCTATGGCAAGAGTTAAATACCAGTCGAAAATTCCTACTAGCTAATCATTTTGAGGATCACGGAGATTGAGAGATAGGGGTTTTTTAGTGACCAGTAATCAGTATCTAAACTGCCACAGTAACAAAAGTGGGTTAAGTAGTTATTAGTTATCTCAGAGCTTTCTCGCCATAGTTGGCAGTATTCTGAGAGACTGGGACTGGGTAAGTGGCGACTAATTCCGGTTTAGTCGTCAGAATCGAATATTCACAAGACTGGGGATTGTCCATCCGCTCCTGAGCATTTCGGCACATGACTTAAGGTGATTTTGAGAGCATCAACCACTGGACCATAGGTCACTTTCAACTTCGAGATAAAAATGTTACCAAAAGACAACAAGAGGTAATTCTGCCGCTACAATATGATAGCGAGTTGTCAAGAGAACAGTAAAAGAACTGCCAATTGCATCTAGATGCCCCAATATACTACTAAACAAGCAACGGAAAACCCTGTTGTGTCCGACCAGTCCGCCAATAATCCCTTTTCACTATTTGGTCAATTTTGGGAAAGCCTAAAAATTGTGGCTCAACCCTATTGGTATCCAACGGAGTTAAATGGACGTGCCTTTGGAGATGTACTCATTTCTTGGGGGATGTCAGCTTTGGTTTTTTTAAGTATCTTGGCAACGGTGGGGGTAGAAGCTTTTAGTAGTTACTGGAATCGTTATGTACTCGATATTATTATTGAAGATAGAGACCTTTCTAAATATCTAAATACGTTGTGGTTATCCAGTTTTTTGATTATCGTGGCAACGGGTTTATTTGCTTTTTCTCAATTTATTCGTCGCAAAGTAGCCTTAGATTGGTATCAATGGTTAACGAAACAAACCGTTAAAAAGTATCTCAATGATCGCGCTTATTATAATATTGATTTTACCTCGGACTTAAAAAATCCCGATCAAAGATTATCTCAAGAAATTGAACCAATTACGACCATGACCCTAAGGTTGTTAATTACCTTCGTGGAAAAAGGTTTACAAATGATTACTTTTGCGATTATTCTTTGGACAATTTCTCGGCAAATTGCGGTTTATCTGATCATTTATACGATCACAGGAAATTTAATAGCAATTTATCTAACTCAAGAATTAAACAAAATTAATCAATCTGAACTTAATGATAAGGCCGATTATAGTTATGCTTTAACCCATGTGCGTAACCACGCCGAATCAATTGCTTTTTTTCAGGGAGAAGAGCAGGAAGAAAAAATCATTGAAGGCCGTTTTCAACGGCTTACTCAAAGCTCCGAAAAACTGATAAATTGGGAACGGTTTAGTAATCTTTTTAATCGAGGTTATCAGTCAGCGATTAGTGTATTTTCAATGTTTATTTTGACCCCTATGTTTATTGAAAACGAAATCGATTATGGAGAAATTAGTCAAGCTAGTTTATGTTGTTTTCTTTTTTCTAATGCCTTGGGACAATTAATTACTGAATGGGGAACATCGGGTAAAGTTTCAAGTTATATTGAACGGTTAGCTACTTTGACAGATGCCTTAAAAGTTGCCAGTGAAGAGCCGAACAACTTAAGTCGTATTATCACCCTGGAAGATAATCGTATAGCTTTTGAGAATCTTACCCTACAAACTCCCGATTATGAAAAGGTAATTGTGGAAAATTTATCGGTTTCTGTCCCTTTGGGAGAAAGCCTACTCATTATTGGCCCCAGTGGTCGAGGAAAAAGTTCCTTGTTACGAGCAATAGCCGGTTTATGGAAGGCAGGTAGTGGCCGTTTAGTACGTCCTCCTTTAGCTAAAATGTTATTTTTACCCCAACGTCCTTATATTATCCTTGGCACTTTACGCCAGCAATTACTTTATCCTAATACCAATGAGCAGGTGAGCGATGAAGAATTAGAAGACAGCTTAAAAAAAGTCAACCTGCAACATTTATTAACTGACAAAAATAGCTTAGATAAACAAGTCAACTGGGAACAGATTTTATCCCTCGGAGAACAGCAAAGATTAGCTTTTGCTCGACTATTAATCACTAAACCTACCTTTACTATCTTAGATGAAGCAACCAGCGCTTTAGATTTGGCCAATGAAGCCAGCTTATATCAGCAATTACAGGCAAGTAAAACCACCTTTATTAGTGTCGGTCATCGGGAAAGTTTATTTAATTATCATCGATGGGTCTTAGAGTTAACAGAAAATTCCCATTGGCAGCTGTCAACTGTAGAAGATTATCAGCGCAAAAAAGTGAATAACATGGTCATGACATCAAAAAAATCAGAAAATTTCTCGGCGGTAAAAATAGAGCCTTTGTCTGAGGTTAAAACTGAGCATGATGCGGAAATTGCAGGAGTTTCTGAAATAGCCGAAGGTTTGTCCCATCAACAAATGCAGTCCCTAACTGATTATTCTTTAAGTAACGTCCGGAGTCGTGCCAGTTTAGGTAAAATTATTACTGCCAAAGATGGTTTTAATTATCGTTACGATAAAGACCCAAAAACTTTAAAATGGGTGAGAATATAGCTAATGGGGTGACAAACAGATTGAAATTGAGACAGAGTATTCAGACTTCCCCCTCTCAGGAGAACTAGAGAATGAGGTTTTTGCTGGGTAAGTTGATTAACAAGCTACTAACTGATAACTGGTATAGGAATTTTATCAAATGAAAGCACTGGAAAAACTGGTGACGGAACGATTATATTTAGTCCCCTTCAAGCTTGAACTTCTCGATGCCGCAATTATAAGTATCGATAAATTAGCAACAATTTTGGGGGTAAAAGTTGCAGCTGACTGGGCCGAACAAGAGTTGATTCAAGCTTTCCCTGATATTGCCAATATTTTGCTGCAATTCCCCTTACAAAATGAGTGGGGGTGGGGGAGTTTAATTATTCATCAAACAGAAAATACCCTTATTGGTCATGTGATGATCAAAATTATTCCTGATGCCACAGGTTTACCCACAGATGCTGTAGAAATTGGCTATCAAGTAGCGCCGTTATATCGACGACAAGGCTACGCATCTGAGGCGACAAAAGCAATGATGGACTGGACACTTTCTCAACCTGGTATGCAAACAGTGACCGCCGGCTGCGCTCCCGATAATATAGCTTCAAAGCGAGTTTTAGAAAAAATCGGCATGAATCTGATAGAAGCGAGAGAGAAAGTCTTGGTCTGGAAATTAAGTAGGGTTTGCTGAAAAAGTTTGTTGGTGGGGTTAACGGATGGCCGTATTACTTCCCACTTGATCACTCAATCCAAGCTTTTGGGGGGTTCTACCCCCCAAACCCCCCGTTGGGGGCGTGGCGCCGCCCCCAAACCCCCCGCGCATTAGTTTTTCGGTGAGATGCTTACACGCAGCTGCTAATACATTGGTAATAATTTCAGAGTCACTCCACTTGCAAGAGTGCCTCTCCTGATATGTAGCTTATACTCAACGGATTTAGTATGAATAATTAGGGTTTGCTGAATAAATCTAAAAACCTTGTTGGATAATATCTTTAGGCTTTTTTGAAATCAAAAAGTGGCAGCCCTTGGCGTGATCGGGGGGGAAATTTAGGCTCTTTTTCCCTGAAAATTAGGTAGTTGGCCGCCTCAAAACCAGTAAAACCCCACACCCCACCTGCCCCCCCGATGTCGGGGGGGTTGGGGGGCCACACCCTGCCCCCACGAAAAAGTTTTTCAGCAAACCCTAATTGTAGTTGTGCCACCTGCACGCAATCCCTTAACTCCTCACTCAATTGATAATTTTCCGCCCCAACGATCCTGGGGGATAAAAGTCCGCTCTAGATTAATTTTTGCCACGGGTTCTGTGAGGGTAAATTCTCCCGATTCGATCAGTGCTTTTAATTCTAAAGCGGCTTCCCGGGACAGGGAAATACTGGCCAAAGGAGCCACCCTAACACTTTTTCCCTCGATCATAATCCGACCGCTTTTTAGTTTAGCGTAGGTGATTAAACCAAAGGTAGGACGGACTCGCCGGGGAATGGAAAAATCCACCACTGGAGCGACAATTTCCTCATCTTTTACCGCACAATGTCGAACAATTTCCTCGTTTAAAATTGGAATCGGTACTGCTACCCCTAACATTAAAGAAGCCCCATAATTTTTGAAATAACAACCCCGCACCCAACGAGCATTCATTTGTTTAGCATCCCCAATTAAGGCTAAGGTAGAAGCCGGTCCAATAGGAGTGCGATTTTGTAGGCGTTTTTGCAGGGGAAAATGTTGGGTTCCTTCCCAGGCAATATAACCGATTCCTCCTCCCAAAAAAATGCGCGTACCGATGCCGATAGCCTCTAAATCGGGGTCATTTAACAGGGGAGAAATTGCCCCGGGGTTAGAATAAACCGCATTACCTAATCGCGGCTGTAGTGGTCCCAAATAAGTATATAAAGTCCGCTCTCCCCCATTGACTCCGACGATAAAATTCTGGTAGAGATTGCGAGGATTAAAAAGATAAAATTGATTGATAGTCTCCTTAGAAATAATCGTTTCAAAAGAAGCGCGAGGATAACAATCGGTGGCCTGGCCCACAGCGCGCAATGGCAGCGATTTTCCAGCGATTAAATCCTCAATAATATGTCCGCCACCCCTTTCGGGATTTTCTCCCTCTAAATTCTCATTTTTGGCCGCTATATCACTAATAGCACTGGCCCCTAAGTATAAATCCACCGCCCCAAAACCAGCATAAGCAGGAATCCCATCTAACCAACATTGACGAATTTTTATCGGCGGATCTGTCTGACCTAAATTAATAATTGCCCCCGAAGATTCCATCGGTTCAAAGGTTCCCGTACAAACCACATCTACTTGGGAAAAAACCTCCTTAATTCCCATCTCGTTAACGCGGCTTTTTAATTCCTCTACTGTCCAGACTACAGCCGTTTTTTTAGCAATTTTGTCGTTGATTTCAGCGATTGTTCTCATGATAAGTAGCTGGTTATAATTAAATTGAAGATGGATCCCCCCTTAATCCCCCCTTAATAAGGGGGGTGCGGATCCCCCCTTAATCCCCCCTTAATAAGGGGGGTGCGGATCCCCCCTTAATCCCCCCTTAATCCCCCCTTAATAAGGGGGGCATCTGAAAGTTTTCAACACCTACCTACTTAAAAATTGGCAAGATGGGGGGTTAGGGAGCTTTTTGCTGTTGTCAGTAAACAGTAATCAGATTTGAGTTTTCAGTCAGTGGTATTAATTAACTGAGTAGTATTAAATGGCCATAACAGTGCTGTCTTTTCACCGATTACTGATTACTGATTACTGATCACTGATTACTGATTACTGATCACTGATTACTGATTACTGATCACTGATCACTGTTATAAGATGAGAAAGGGAAAATTTACGATCGAAGCTTTTCTATGACAGTTACACCCGTTCCGGCCTCCTTTAATCCTGTTTCTGGTCTAGTTAACCGTATTCTCGCCATAAAACCGCTTTTTGACATCGCTCGCTATCAGGCGCGCAATATGATGATTAAAAGAGCCGAAAAACTAGGCGTACCTTGGCGGGAAACCGTCAAACAATGGCAGCAACGGGATTGGAGTCGGGAACTGCAAGCGGTAGAAAATCCCGATATCGTCTATCCCGAATACTACGTTTGTTCTTTCCACGCTTACGAAAAGGGCAATTTAGACTGGTTGCCAGCTTTTGAGGTAGAATCTGCCGCCTATGCTGTCCATTCTACCATCTGGCCCGGGGCGGGGATTGACGGCGATCCGCGATTGCGGCGGGAATATCACCGGATATTGAAGGAGCAAATCAGGGCAGAAATTAACGATATTGTCGATTTAGGCTGTAGTGTCGGCATGAGCAGCTTTGCGCTGCAAGATACTTATCCTCAAGCGCGGGTAACTGGGTTAGATCTCTCTCCCTACTATTTAGCCGTTGCCCAATACCAAGCTCAACAAAAACAAAAGACGATTCAATGGCAACACGCGGCGGCGGAAAAAACTCAATTACCCAGTCAGTCCTACGATCTGGTATCTTCGTTTTTAATGTTCCACGAACTACCCCAACAGGCTACTAGAGAAATTTTCGCCGAAGCGCGTCGTTTATTGCGATCGGGAGGTTATTTGACGCTGATGGATATGAATCCGCGCTCGGAAATTTATCGAAAAATGCCCCCTTATGTCCTAACCTTACTCAAGAGTACCGAACCCTATCTCGATCAATATTTTACTCTCGATATCGAACAGGCATTAGTTGAAGCGGGGTTTCAAGCACCGATCATTACCCCCACCAGTCCCCGACACTGGGCGATTGTTGCGCGGGTTTCCGAATCATAATTTTGAGGTAATCAATGAAGATAATTTTTCGTCAAAGCTGGACAAGGATATTAACTATTGTCCCCCTATTCTTGTTAATTTTTGCCGGCAAAACCCTCGCCCATCATGCCATGGCAGGGCAAACTCCCGATAATTTTTTGAACGGATTTTTATCGGGTTTAGCTCACCCAGTTATCGGTTTAGATCATTTAGCTTTTGTGGTGGCTAGTGGTTTAATTGCTGTGGGGATGGAACAGGGTTTATTAATTCCGATCGCTTTTGCGATTGCTACTTTAATCGGGACGGGTATTCATTTACAGGGAATAAATTTAGTTTTCCCTGAGGGGATTGTTGCCCTTTCTGTGGTGATTTTTGGCGTGATTTTAACCCTAAAAAAAGGTTTACAAAATCCTTCTAATCTCTATACGATCGCTCTGTCCACTTTGGCAATGATCGCGGGAATTTTTCACGGTTATGCCTACGGAGAATCAATTATCGGGGCGCAAGTTGCCGCTTTAGTTGCCTATTTAATCGGTTTTACCGTCATCCAATTAGCGATCGCAGCTGGGGCTTTTTTCCTTGGCGGTGTCATCAAGGAAAAATTAGCCAAGCAAGCAACTCTAATTAGCAAGTTCATCGGATTGGCAATTATGGCGATCGGTACAACTTTTTTAGTGGGAATTAAGTAAATTAATCTCGATGGGGCTAATTATTAATGGCTCTCTTGAGGTTATGAGATCGAAGAAAGGGCGTACACTATACGCCCCTGCCAAACAAGTGCCAGAGAGCCGCTCAATTGAAAGAGGAGTTAGGAATTGAGTTCTCAAAATAAATCTAACAATAATCCTAATTCCTACCCCCACTATTTTTTTAGGTTTCCGAGGGGAAGTAACCAAACAGTTTTTTATAATCAGAGGCCAGATATCCTCGGTGAAAAAAACCTAATTCTTCGGCAATTTCATGAATTAATTTTGTCTGATTATTTTGGTGAAGAGATTGATGTAAAGCATTAAGACGAAGCAATTTAAAATAACTGTAAGGAGACATTTGATAGAAGTCTTTAAATATATATTCTAAGGTGCGTTGACTTACTTTTAATTCTTGACAAATCGTTGGAATAGTCAGATCAGAACGCAGATTTTTTCTCATCATTTCTTCGGCTTTTTTGAGGATATAGGTGCGTCTGATAGTGTTTTTAGCGGTTTTAATATCTTTGGTTACTGCTAAAGTCAAAAGAAAATCTTTGACAATTTCTTCTTTTAATTTTTGACGGACAAAATTCAATCTTAATGCTTTTCTTTGTTCAGATATTTGTTGGTGATCTAAATTAAATAGCATTTGATAAAGTTGATGACAAGATTGTTGGAGATGACGAATTTTTTCCGCTGGGCAAATCACAATAGAAGAAGCAGCAGAATTTAAAAACTTTTTCGCTTCTGGTAACTCTAAAGTTTGGCACAATTGTTGCAGATAATTATCATGAACGTAAAGCTGAAAACGATTGGAAAAAGGATGTTGAAAAACGGAAATTTCTGATTGAGGAGGGATAATCCCCAGATAGTTATTTTCTAATGGATACAAATTTTGGAAGAAGACAGAATTTACCTGAACAGGAATCGCAAAAACCCACATTTTAGAATGGATTACTCCCGCAACATTCGTTAAACAATTACGTTGCGATAATTCTAACATCACTTCATCGATGATAATCCTTGAAAGATACCCTTCAAAATTATCGCCACTGAGTTGTAAAGCATCTAAGTTGACAAATTCTCGATTCTGAAAATAGCGAGAAAAGTCACAAAAATATTCACTTTTAAAGGTTAATTTCTGAGAATCAATTAAAATATTGGTCTTATTGTCAAAAATAAACATCTATATATAACTACTTGGTTATTGAGTAAAATAAAGCTTTTTTGCCCGTCAATTTAAAAACTTGCGTTTTTTGGATCATCTTAGCATAGAGGACTGAGTAGTATGAATTACAGCAAAGTTGATTTGTTAATTTTTTCCATCAGTGTCATCCAGGTTAAATCTCTCACTTTTTTTCGTTATCGATTACCAAGGGGATTTCAATGGCTGAACAATATATGCCACTTGAAGATTGCTCTGGGTGTGGGGTATTGGGTGGAGAAATTCCTCAATTACGTCCCCCGGCATTTTCTGATGACTCAAAATATACCACATTTAGCTATACCTATTATCCAGATTCTTCGGTACTTGTTATGCAATCAAAAATACCGGACTTGACCCATAAGGTTTTCAGGATCAGCAAAGAGTCCCTAGCATACTACCTACCGAAGAACCGTTATCTGGGGGGATCAGAAATTTCCGCCGCCGTCACTCCCAATATTAGCACTCGTTTCTATGCCATCCAAGCAACTATTGATTTCTCCAAAGCTAAAGGGGACTTACAAGCTGTTCTGATGGCGCACGGCGGCTGTTTTGGTGGACATAGTTTCTACATCTATCAGGGAAAACTATGTTATGTCTATAACTGGTTAGGGCAACAACAGAAGATCACTTGTGAACTTCCCCGTCTTAGTGGCGAGATGACACTCAAAGTTGAATTTACCAAAACAAAGCTCATCGCTCCTTCCGATGAAAAGTTGGATGACAGCACAATAGATAAGATGAAACTGTATATTAATAACATTGAACAAAATGTCGATATTATCAGAACTTTCTCAAATCATACTCCTAACTTTCTAACTCAATATAAACACGAGATTCCTTATGAGTTTCAAGGTGCGAAGCTGCGAAGAATTATCGTTACTATTACTAATGATATTACTGCGATAAATGATGATCAATTATGAGCGATTAAGTACCTAAGCAAAATCAACTACACATCTAAGCCGCCTGTCTAGAAAACGGGTTTCTTTAAGAAACCCGTTTTCTGGTGGATGGGCTGGAGACCTCTTTATAAACTTACTAGGCGGCTCCAGTGGTAAAGAATTTTATCAGGGTGTAATATTGCCAAATTTGGCAGCGATAGTGCGATAGCAGATTGTGTAGAGATTCTGTAGGATGAGCATTGCCCGCCCTACATTCAAGGTAAAATGGAGTCAAGAAAGTTAGTAGAGAGAGAATGCTATTTTGCCAGCTATGAGCCAAACTTTACCTAAAACTGTTAATTTCGAGGAATTTGTCCCTTGGCTGCCTGAAAATTCGGGAGTGCGTTATGAGCTACACAAGGGAAATATTATTGAAATGGCACAACCCGCAGGAGAACACGAGGAAATCAAAGGATTTTTAACTGTTAAACTCAGTGGAATAATTGATAGACTAGGGCTTCCTTATTTAATTCCTAACCAAGCGATTGTCAGACCTGCTGGTAAAAATTCTGGTTATTTTCCCGATGTATTAGTGCTAAATCGAACCAAGCTCGCTCAGGAAAAATTATGGAAAAAAGAATCAATTATTAGTGAGGGTGCATCTATCCCTCTGATTATTGAAGTGGTATCGACTAACTGGCGTGATGATTACTACTTAAAATTTGCTGATTATGAAGAAATGGGTATTCCTGAATATTGGATTGTCGATTATGCAGTCTTGGGTGGACGTAATTTTCTCGGCACTCCTAAACAACCGACCATCTCTGTTTGTCGCTTAGTTGAGGAAGAATATCAAATTCGGCAATTTCGAGACAGCGATCGCCTAATTTCCCAGACTTTCACGGAATTAAATCTCACTGTCAATCAGATTTTCTTAAGTCTGTAGGGTGTGTATCGTCCACCTTACTCTTTTCGCTTTTTTCTTCAGTTTGAGGGGTTGATTTTGCCACTTAAAATCGGCAATTATTGCCTTTATTTGCTCAATATGATGGGGTTTTAAGCCATTAAGCTCAATTTATTTTATCGCTTTGACTCATTGTCAGCTGTAGAACATTTAGATTGGTTATTTAGGCAAGGGAACAGGGAACAGGAAAAGGGAGGCTCTCTCTCAACAAATTTGGCGGGCTATTCCCTTAAGTTGACAGCAATGAACGCTTGCGCCCAAAATGTAATATAGATATTTCTACAAAATTGAGATGCACCCATTCAAGATTACCCTTCAATCCAAAGTAACGGAACTAAATCATCGACAAAGTATGATAAATCCGCAAAATCATCAGGATATTGATTAGACATTCTCTTAAAATCATGTTCTGGGATTGTTCTCATTTTTACCCCAGCAAGTTTTTGAAAATTTGTTATTGATTTAATCTGTTTATAATTATCGGTAGGGGTGATAGAGATTATCACTCCATTACAGGCCATTTCCCAATGATTATTATAGGAACGATTCTGACGAGCTAGGGCTTTTTGTGCGCGACTGCCTATTTGAAAATCTTCTGGCCCCCTGATTCTTCCCCAAGGTTTTCTTCTAATCTTAAAACTGGTATTTATATTATTATTTTCTTGAATAAAATTTTTAATCTTTGCGGCTGTCCCTTTCGGAGAACAATCTGTCCAGTCATATTTCAAATGAATATGTGGTAGCTCTTGAGAAGTTTGTGGTTTAAACCCAATAATGATTAATCGTCGAGAAAATTCCCCGAGAAAATCTCGGAAGACTAACTCTGATGGTACAACTTGTGGAGATTTAACTTCTGTTTTATTTAGCAAAGGTTGAAAATGTTTAATTAGATATAGTTCAATTTCATTTAATTCTTCATTATTGCAAGCTTGCCAAGCTATTCTTACAGGATAATCTTGATTAATTTCTTGTAATTGATATATACGATGATGATTTTTCCAGCGATTTAAAAGATTAACTGCTTGACCAATATAAAGAATTCTACTTTGAGAATCGATAGCAAAATATATAGCCGAACAATCAGGAAGTTGATTTAAATTATCTAGTTCTACTGAAGACATTGCCAAAGGATCGAGCAGCATAAACCTAGTCTTATTTTATTTCCAAGATAATAATTTTCTGTAATTGCTATCAATTATAACTCATTGTTGGCTTAATTTTTTAAGGTAAGGGTTTTAAAATTGCCGTAACCTTACAGTGCCGAGAGTGCAATCGCCAATTGGCTCGCTCAAACCCTAATCAATTCCTTAACCTCAAAATGGTCTTTTTGTACTAACAAATATTCGAGTAGAACGCTCAATGCGTTTGCTAGACTACATTTGAGACAATTGATCAAATTTTCGGTTCCAGAAACGAGCCAACGGTGAGTGATAAAATTCATGTCAGCGAAGAAGTCCGTCAAGCTGTGGAAGAAGAAGGAGTCTAAGATAGTTTATTTACATCCTTACTCTCTCGACTTTACCTCGATTGAAAACTCTTGAAAACTTTTGCCCAAAAGCCAAGTCTATCTTGGTAAAATTACAAACGAAAAATTATCGAGACTTAGACAAGGCTCTCGAAGAAGCTTTTAAGGCAGTCTCCAAGAAAGACACCCGTAATTGCTGCAATCACTATTGTCATTATACCTCATCTGTCCGAGAAAGGCTGTAAGTATTTATAAAGTAAAATTTAAAATAAATAATGTCGTGGGTTGGTAGAGCTAAAATACTATATAAGAGTTAAGGGAGTGTGGACGGAATTATTCTAATCACGATACCTGACGGGACTCCACCGAGAAGTAACTATTTTTTAGAGCCAGAAAATATAATGACAGAAATTTGGGGATCCCTATTTATTTTTTTAGTCTGTCCTATCATCGGGGGATTGCCTCTGATCGATTGGATAAATTATCTCGTAACTGGACGTAAATTATCCCAATTAGGTACTGGTAATATCGGTGTAACTGCCGCTTTTTACCATGGGGGTAAATTAGTGGGAATTTTGGCGGTAATTTCGGAAGCAGCCAAGGGAATTATCGTTATTTTCCTAACCCGTTTATTTTTTCCCACCGGCTCCACGTGGGAATTATTAGCTTTAATTGCCTTAGTCATGGGGCGCTATTGGTTAGGAAAAGGTGCGGGAACTACTAATGTTTTCTGGGGATTAATCGTTCACGATTTTGTCGCTGTTTTTCTCACCTCAATTATCAGTGGGATTAGCTTTACTATTTTTCGAGAAAAATCTACGGGTAGATTGGTAGGATTATTTTTATTAGCTTTAATTCTCACCTTGCGCCGTCCCCACGATTCAGGTTATATTATAACTGCCATTGCTTTGGCCTGTTTATTAGGGGCAATTTTTCAAAAAATAGCCGACGATTTAGACTTACCCGAAGCAAGTGTTAATAATGAATCAAAAACTATGTTTCGTTTTTTTCGTGGAGATCGATCGATCCAAACTCTTGATGACAATCTAGCGACTTCAAAAGTGGGACAAAAAGCCGCCACTCTAGCCTATCTTAAGCGTGCCGGTTATCCCATCCCTAGGGGTTGGATTTTACCACCGGGGGATGATCCACAACCGTTAATAGAATCTCTTCATCCTGATATTAATCATCCCTTAGTCGTGCGATCCTCCGCTATTGGAGAAGATAGTGAAACCGCTTCATCTGCGGGACAATATACTACAATTCTTAACGTTGTCGATCAAGAAAATTTAGCGGCGGCGATTTTAAGTTGCCAAACCTCCTATAATAGTCCTAATGCTGTTAATTATCGACTCGATCGAGGTCAAGAAAACACGGCCATGGCTGTGTTAATTCAAGAACAAATTCGAGGAGTTTTTTCGGGGGTTGCCTTCAGTCGCGATCCGATTAATCCTCTCAGTTTAGATGTGGTTATTGAAGCTTTACCCGGAGATGCCACCAGAGTTGTATCGGGAAGAATCACCCCCGAAAGTTATCGAGTTAATTTAGAAGAAGATATCATCATCGGAGCGGGAGATATTCCCCCGGCTATTATTCAACAGGTAGCTAATCTTTGTCGGCAATTAGAAACCCTTGATCATGGCATTCCCCAAGATATAGAATGGACTCATGACGGACAAAAATTATGGTTATTACAGTGCCGTCCTATCACCAATTTACAGCCAATTTGGACAAGAAAAATCGCTGCGGAAGTTATCCCCGGGGTAATTCGTCCCTTGCCTTGGTCAATTAATCGCCCCTTAACCTGTGGAGTTTGGGGAGATATTTTCAGTTTAGTTTTAGGACAAAAAGCCCTCGATTTGGACTTCAATGAAACAGCCACTTTACACTATCAAAGAGCCTATTTTAATGCTTCTTTATTAGGAACCATTTTCCAGCGCATGGGATTACCTCCAGAAAGCTTAGAATTTCTGACCAAAGGGGCAAAGTTTACCAAACCACCTTTAACGGCAACCCTGGCTAATTCCCCCGGTTTATTAAAACTTTTAGGACGGGAATTACAGTTAGAAAAAGACTTTAGCCAAGATCAAAAAACCTATTTTATTCCGACGCTCGAAAAAATTAACGCTACTTCCCTAGAAGCTTTATCTTCTGGAGAGATTTTAGAGCAAATTGAGGAGATTTTAACCGTCTTAAAAAAAGCTACCTATTATAGTATTCTTGCTCCTCTTAGCTTTGCTTTGCGTCGCAGTATTTCGCAAGTACCTTTTGAGAAATTGGATAACTCCCAAGCACCAGAAATAGCCTCAATGCGATCGCTATCTGAACTGAGAAAAAATACGCTCGATCGAGATTTTGACTCGGCTTTTTCCCTCTGGTTAGAAACCTACGGTTATTTAAGCGAAGTGGGGACTGATATTTCCATACCGAGATGGCGAGAAAATCCCCAATATCTGCTACAACTCCCCTTAGATAGTCCGGGCAATAATAGCCATAAAAAAGTTAAATCTTCCCACAATGTCCAAAAAAGATTAAATATCAAAAACCAAGTTACTGAAATTTACTCCCGTCTTTTAGCTCACCTACGCTGGCATTTTCTTGCCTTAGAAACCCTCTGGTTACAGCAGCAAATATTATCGGAGACGGGAGATATATTTTATCTAAATTACTCAGAAGTTACCCAGTTGGGTCAGAATAATAAAATCGCCAATCTTAACCAGATTATCCGTCAGCGTCGCCAACAATTCCAAGAAAACTCTCAATTAACCGATATTCCCTACATCGTTTATGGACAACCCCCGAAAAGAGAATTTTTAGTTTCAAATTTAACTGCCAAAAAACGCTTACAGGGAATTGCCGCTAGTGGGGGGACAGTGGAGGGACGAGTCAAAATTATGCCAACCCTACAAAATCTAGAAATTGCCCCTAATACTATTCTCGTTATTCCCTATACTGACTCAGGATGGTCCCCTTTATTATCCCGGGCTGTGGGCATTATTGCCGAGGTGGGGGGACAATTATCCCATGGTGCTATTATTGCCAGAGAATACGGAATTCCGGCGGTTATGGATGTGCATAATGCCATGAAATTGTTAAAAGATGGTCAATTAATTCGTCTCGATGGCACTCAAGGAATTATTGAAATTCTCTAGGCATTAGGGGACAAGCTTTTCCCTATCTAGGGTTTGCGGCAAAAAGTTTTTCCTGGGGACAGGGTGTAGGGTGTAGGGTGTAGGGTGTAGGGTGTAGGGTGTAGGGTGTGGGGAGTTTTCTCAGTTAACTGATAACTGATAACTGATAACTGATAACTGATAACTGACTCCTAACGCAATGTTGGTCAAATATAAGCAAAAATTATCTATTGACTCCACAAACTTGAGAATATTTAAATTAACATTCCGCAATATTTATAAATTCTTAAAAATTAATTGAGAAAGATTTTTATTTAACAACGATGTTACAATGGTTACAGCGATTTTACTGAATTTCATAGTGGGGTATTCTATGCTTTTTTGGGCAGCAAAGGTTGAAACCCTTGCCACACCTAGAAGGTAATCCTCATTAAGACAGGTAAATGAGTCAATTTCACCCACAACGATGATCTTTTTTTTGTGTAGTTTTATTGCAAAAAAAAAGTTTTTTTGACAAAAAGCACAAAGTATGGAGTGGGGTAGTGGGGAAGTGGGGTAGTGGGGAAGTGGGGTAGTTCGGAAGTTATCTGCTATTTTCCAATAAAAACCTTCTTTCGGCCCGAACAATTGCCTCTCTAGTGGCTAAAACTGCTTCCCTATCCACCGAAAGAGAAGTCACACCCCAAGCAATCAGATCATCGATAAGTTCAGGATACTGGACGATAGCCATGCCGCAAACGGAACAGGGAATCTGTAAAACTTTTGCCTGAGTGATAATTTGTTTTAAAGCCGCTCTGACTGCGGGATGACGGGCGTTAAAATATTCTGAGAAATGTTCTCGATCGCTACCTAAAAGTAATTGAGTTAAATCATTAGTACCAATAGCGAGCAATTGTACGCCCGCTTGCACATAATCCGCTAATTGAAAGATTACCCCCGGTACTTCCACCATTATCCCCAATTGGAAAGAAGGGACTTGAGTGAGTAAAGCCGATTGTACCCGTTGCCGGCAGAAAATAAATTCCTCAACCCCGCGGACAAAGGGAAGCAGTAAATTAATATTGGTGGCGCTGGTGGTTTGTACCCGTCGTAAAGCTTGCAATTCCAGATCGAATAGAGTCGGATCTAATATATAACCATGGGTTCCCCGACTGTCTTTAGCCGAATCTTGAGCATCAAAAGAACGGTAAAATAAAGGCTTAGGCTGGATACTAAGGGCAAATTGTGCGATTAAATCACTTAATCTCTCGATCAATGCTTCTTGATGCTCTGGCGTTAACCATTCTTCTAGATTACGCTGAGAAAGTAAGTCTAAAATCATCCATTCTGAGCGCAATAAACCGATCCCATCAATAGGCAGTTCTCGGATTCCGGCAATACTTTCAGTTTGACTGAGATTAACCATCAAACGGGTAGCAATTGCCGTGCCGTCGGTTTCTCTGGGGGGTGGAGGGGGCAAGGAAATCTGTTCCTGAGATGCTAGAGAAATAATTCCCCTCGTACCATCTACTAAAATTATCTCGCCTGAGCGGATAATTTCTGTGGCATTTTTCACCCCGACAACGGCAGGAATGGCTAATTCCCGGGCTAAAATGGCTCCATGGCTAGTTAATCCCCCCTGTTCCGTGATCATTGCTCGAATTTGGCGTAAATGGGGCAGTTTTTTCGGAGGTAAATTAGTAGTAACCAGAATGCAATCCTGAAAATTTGCCTCTGGGGAGTCAAAATTGCTGATCACTTTTGCCACTCCCGATACCAACCCCGGGGATGCTCCTAATCCTCTTAAGGGATAATGGGATGTAGTGGGGGTGATTTCCTGACTGTGACAGTTGAGAATATAAATTTGACCATCCAGCATCATCAGCCATTCTATGCTGGTTAACGTCGGTTTTTCCGCCAGTAGAGATTGAACCAGTTGACAAAGGCGATCGAGGGCGAAATTATCTAAACAGTAGCTTTCCTGTAAACTGGGTGCTAATAATTGTGGTACAAGCAGATTACTGTCACTATTGAGATAATAAGCGCGGGATTTATTGCCTAATTGCCGACTGTGTAATTGACCGGAGCGATCGATAATGTAGGTATCCGGTGCCACTTCTCCATTAACTAAACTGTGTCCTAACCCCCAAACCGCCTGAATTTCCCAGTTATCCTCATTAATCAGCACATTTCCCGCACAATTAGCTGGTAATAACGGTTGTACCAGTAAAGATAATTGAATTTTTTCTAAACCAATTCCCATTTTTCGCCAATAAAATAGACTTTTGGCGTTGAATAACTCCGCCCAAGCTTGTTTTAGGGCATTTTCTAGATTATCTGCTTTAATTCCACTGATGGGGGCAGAAAATAAACCGAGAGTTCGCCGAGCCAGATTAGCTGGTAGGGAAAAGCGCCATACTAGGGTAGCCATCGATAATTGTGCCACGGCTGCCTCTAGTTCTTCTAACCAGAAAGGAGGAATTGGCGCTTGTAAAATGGCCCGCCGACTCTCGCGCGCCACTAATTGCAGAGCTTTGGCGTTATCTACGTCTAAATAGAGGGAAGATTGGGGAAAATCAGTCAGAAACGAGTCACCATTGTCGATAGTTTCCAAAAATTCCGCAAAAATGCGGTTAAAAATGGCAAATCCCCCGATAATTGGGTATCCTCGCTGATGTAATTCACTGGCAATAAAAGCTTTTTCCCCCACCAGGGGGCGATCAGAAGCACTAATGCGATCGAGCCAGCAGAGAATGGTCACGGGATTTATTAAGAATGGTGAAAGGATTATAAAATCATTGTGTGATTTTTGTAACTTTTTAGTTCTATCTGCTAGTTTAACTCACCGTCACCATCTTGAGGATGATCTGGGGAGTGGGAATTATGAATGTATGAATTATGAATTATGAATTGGGGAGATGGGAGAATAATAAAAGCAATCTCCTGACTCCTATCTCCTGACTACTGACTCCTATCTCCTGACTACTGACGACCGGCTGCTGATAGCTGATAAGATAGGATTCGGACAATATTCGATCGCTGCGAGAAATTCATGGACACACCTGCGAAAGTTTTGTTAGTGGATGACGAACCGGGGGTTCGTGAATCTGTGCAAGCATATCTACAGTACGGGGATGACTTCGAGGTAAGAACTGCTAGTAATGCTAACGAAGCCTGGGATTTACTCAATCAAGAAATTCCGGAATTAGTCATCTCCGATATTATGATGCCGCAGGTGGATGGCTATCAGTTTCTGAAGAAATTGCGCGAAGATGCTCGTTTTCAGACAATTCCCGTGGTTTTTCTCACTGCTAGGGGGATGACAAGCGATCGCATTCAGGGTTATAATGCCGGTTGTGATGCTTATTTATCCAAGCCTTTCGATCCCGAAGAATTAGAAGCATTAATCAAGTCTTTAATCGAGCGCCGTCGTCAATCCTTGCAAGCCACCAGCGAAAACGCTAGATTAGAAGAAATTGCCCGAGATATCCGGGAATTAAAACAGCAGGTGGGACAACAGAACACTTTTACTACTACTCCCCCCCCGATTAAAATTGACCTTACCCCCCGGGAACAAAGTGTTTTAGATTTAGTGGCGGAGGGATTGATGAATAAAGAAATTGCCAGTCGTCTAGAAACCAGTGTCAGAAACGTAGAAAAATACGTCAGTCGCTTATTTAGCAAGACTGGTACTAATAGTCGCACGGAATTGGTACGTTTTGCCCTAAAACACGGTTTAACCAGTTAATATAGCAGCTAAGGACAAAGTAACGGACGGGAGTTTCACTAACTGACGATGACAAACAACTGAATTACCGATGGAAAACGTTTCATCAGTTCATCTTATGGCTTCTGGCGTTGAAACAAATTTTGTTTTAGAGCTAACCTTCAAGCAAGAGCAGAATTAGGAGGATATGTCAACCATGTTAAGCACTGATCTAGAGATAAGACTAGCAGCTTTAGAAGCTGAAGTAGCACTGCTTAAGCGTTTGCTACCTACTGTCAGCGAAACTCCCTGGTGGGAAAAAATTGTCGGCACTTTTGCTGACGATCCGGTTTACGAAGAGGCAATGCAGTTTGGTCAAGAGTACCGCCAGTCTCTAAAACCATTAGCCGAGGAAGCATCCGAACCCTGAAATGTATCTCCTTGACACCGATCATATTAGTATTCTTGATCGCGGGGGACAACCGGCACAACAATTGCTGAAAAAACTGGCTGCTATTACAAGCAGCGAAGTTGCCACCACAATTATCACCTACGAAGAACAAATGCGGGGATGGCTCAGTTACATAGCCAAGGCAAATTCGATTGAAGCTCAAGTTGTTGCCTATCGAAGGCTAGAAAAGCACCTCGCTAATTATCGCACGATTCCCATTGTCGGCTTTGATGAAAAGGCAGGTCAAGTTTTTCAAGAACTTCGGGTAACTTACCCTCGTTTGGGTTCGATGGATTTGAAGATTGCTGCTATCTCAATGGTTAATCCGGCTATCCTGCTGACGAGAAATCTCTCAGATTTTGGGCAAATTGCCGGTTTAAGAGCAGAAGATTGGACGATGACAAGCAACTGAATTACCCAGAGAAAAACAACTTTGGCAGCGAATCACCCCCAAAGATAATTTATGTTTGTTTTTATAAATGCACGTCATCAGCTATCGAAGACTACGAGAATTTACGAATAAACACGCTGATTCCCGAATAGCTTTAGAGAATTGGTATAAAATTGCCAGTAAAGCGATTTGGTATAATTTAGTTGAGGTTCAAACAGTATTTCCTAAAGCAGAAGCAGTTGGTAACTTTACTGTTTTTAACATTAAAGGGAATAGTTATCGTCTCATAACCAGTATCGATTATCAGAAGCGGCTAATTTATATCAAGTATGTTTTAACTCACGCTGAATACGATAAGGAGCAATGGAAAAATGACCCTTACTTTTAATCCAGAAAAATACAAAGAATTACTAGCTCGCCATTTACCTAAAGTTATTAAAACAGAGGCAGAAAATGAAAAAGCTTTGGCTATTGTGGAAGAATTAATGCACCGTCAGCAGCGAACTCCCGAAGAAGATGAACTTTATGAGCTTCTAATTTTTTTAATTGGGAATTTTGAAAAAAGCTTTTATCTACAGGAATCAACCACACCTCATTCTATGTTATTGTTTTTGATGGAACAGCAAGGCGTTAATAAGAAAGACATAGCCAGAATCCTTGGCTCTGACAAAATTGCCTCTAGTTTAATTGAAGGAAAAGGGTCAATTACCCAAGAACAGGCGAAATTATTAGGACATTTCTTTAATGTAGATTATAGTTTGTTGATGTAGATACGATCCCCTCTAGCTTTTTGGTTGAGTTGAGCGCTTTAATATTTAGGAGAAAACTGCTCGATTCAATAATTTGAGCGAAACCCAACATTTTTAAAGACATCGGTGCAGTTTCCCGCAAGTGTCGCTCATTTTTGATAGACAAAAGTTATTGCTGTCACCCCCAACACAAGTTTACTGTCCCACCCGCCAAATTTTGATAGTTTTGTCACCACTCCCACTAGCTAAATAGCGGCCATCGGGACTATATACTACTGAGTAAACCCCACTAGAAGGACCGGTAAGGGTACGCAATTCTTTTCCCAAGGATGTTTTCCGGTTAATAAATGCACAAAAGTTCGTCCTAAAGCATGAAAATCTGATTAGACCTCTTGCATAAATCCGAAAACAAACGATAGAAACAACAATGGGAGGGACTTTCAGTTAATTATTTATTAGTAGTTGATAATCTTCAAAAATGTTGCTGTACAAGGATCGACTTAAGACTTTTGCAAGAGGTCTAATAATTGCAAGTTTTCCCTCCCTGACCTTGACAGCATTTTATCATAAGTAAGCTAAAACGGATTTTAACCGCCTATCCTTAAATTAGCTGAATCTCTCCCAATCCCTTTACTGTTGCCTTTTGCCTTTTGTCTCTTGCCTATCCTTAAATTAGCTGAATCTCCCCCAATCCCTTTACTGTTGCCTCTTGCCTATCCTTAGACGATGATTATTTTTCTGGTGCGAAAAGCTCGCCCTTGAAAAAGGGGACAATTATTAATTATTATTAAAAGTATATTTACTAATTAACCAAAATACCAGTGAAACTAGCTCAAGCTCAGACGATATTAACAGACACTTTAACCGTATTTTGGGGAGAATGGCTAGATTTACGCGCGAGAGTCCTTCAGATCGCCGCCACAGGTTTAGTTTCTCCCCTAATCTATATTATCGGTTTCGGGTTGGGGTTGGGAAGCGCCCTTGATCGCTCGATGAAACCCTCGCTCGGCGATTCTTATCTAGAATTTATTTTACCCGGAATGGTGGCCCTGTCCTCAATGGCGATCAGTTTCGGGGGAACCACCTTTTCGATATGTGGCGATCGCTTATTTAGTAAAACCTTCGAGGAATTATTATTACTTCCCGTCCATCCCCTCTCATTATTTTTAGGCAAAGTTTTCGCGGGAATTTTGCGCGGTGTAATGACTTCTGCATCAGTGATTCTCGTCGCTATCTTATTTACAGGAAAATTTGTCAGTTTTCTCAATCCCCTCTTTTTATTAGTTTTAATCTTAAATTGTGCCGTCTTTGCCAGTTTAGGGGCAATTGTCGGATTGCGAGTTACATCCCTCGAAAGTGTCGGTCTGTATAATAACTTTTTAATCGTGCCGATGTCTTTTTTAGGAGCAACTTTTTTCGATCCCCAAACCTTACCCTGGCCATTAAAAATTATTGTTTATTCTTTACCCCTCACCTATGCTAGTCTGGGATTAAGAGCCGCAGCCTACGATATAAATCAATTTCCTTGGTTCGCTATCCCCATTTTATTAATCGTCGCTATTCTTCTCTCGATTGTCGGTGCTTATCAATTCTCCCATCAACGGGATTGAATCAGTTATCAGTTATCAGTAATCAGTTATCAGATTTAAGTATTCGGTGAACAGTATTAAGTGGCAAGTTCAGAGCTTTCTTTTCACGGATTACTGTTTAATTTTTACTGATAAAAGTAAAAAGCTCCTGACTCCTATCTCCTGACTCCTTTTTCCCTTGAATAAATATATCCTTTTTTATAAACCCTACGATGTATTATGTCAGTTTACTAATGAAAATGGGCGCTCGACTTTAAAAGATTATATTCCTATCCCAAACATCTATTCTGTCGGTCGTTTAGATAGGGACAGCGAGGGATTATTATTACTCACAGATAACGGTCAATTACAGCATCGTTTGGGTCATCGTCAATTTGCACATCCGCGCACCTATTGGGTACAAGTCGAAAGAATTCCAGACCTAAACGCTTTAGAAAAATTGCGTCAAGGTCTTCCTATACAGGATTATCGCACTCGACCGGCAATAGTTAGCTTACTAGATTTTGAACCGGATTTACCCCCCAGAGAGCCACCGATTCGTTATCGAAAATCTGTTCCCACCGCTTGGTTAGAAATTACCTTAACTGAGGGAAGAAATCGTCAGGTAAGAAGGATGACGGCTGCCGTTGGTTATCCCACTTTAAGATTAATTAGAACAGCCATTACTATTGACAAAAACAATAAATTATGCTTAACAGGATTACAACCTGGTCAATGGCGAGAAGTGACTGAAAAAGAGAGAAAAGCCTTAGAAAGGTTATAATTTCTGTAAGCAACCTTGATAAGTGGCGGGGTGGAATTAAATATAAAATGAACGTAGGTTGGGTTGAAGCATGAAACCCAACGCCCGCATGGGTTACGCTATCGCTAACCCATCCTACAAATAATTGTGCCTACCTACTTAAGTGGCGGGGTGGAATTAAATATATAGCAATTCCCATAGTTGTATGGAAATTACCTAGAGACTTAGAGGAATTACGTTTGCTAATTGGTCAACGACTCGAAGAAATGAATAAAGAGGTAATTGCTTCAATTGTTGGACGAGGTTATATCCTGGATGCTCTATCTGTAGTTGGCATTTAGAGAATTGGTATAAAAACGTCGATAACCACTCCTATTTGCTCAGTCCGTCAACTTCCATGTCTTCCCAGCCATTTCCCCCTGCCAGCACCGCAAGAATCGCAATGGTTAAAATATCCCCCAGTTGGTGCAAGGGAGTCCGTTCTATCCGAGGGTCTTTAATTGCGGCAAAACAGTCCTTCAGACGCTGACTCAGAGCGCTCGCTTCCAGAGTTTTCCGACGGTTCTTTCCTTGAGTCAGCGTGGGAGCAAATCCTTGGGACATGAGAGGGTCGCGAATCAGTGGGAC
>NZ_JBHFLL010000140.1:0-12737 GCF_041928595.1 Microcystis sp. BLCC-F209 | reverse complement strand
AAAGCCACTCTTAATCGTGTCTTGGAACGAAATAGAGGCTTTTAAAGACTGCGTACATGGAGAATTAAAACAAGAATTACCCTCGAAAAGCCTATTTTTCCACTAAGTATTTATGCTCATTGCAAAGGTGAGATGCTCCCTTTAAAGACTGCGTACATGGAGAATTAAAACAAGAATTACCCTCGAAAAGCCTATTTTTCCACTAAGTATTTATGCTCATTGCAAAGGTGAGATGCTCCCTACTTTATTTGGTATCATCAAGTAAGAGAAGCTTGATTTATGTTGGTACAGAAATGATGAATCAAAAAATTACTGCTATTTTCAATGGAGAAGCTTTTTATCCTACTGAAACCTTTAATCTTAAGCCGAATACTAAAGTAAAATTGACAATAGAAACTCAATTAATTGATGAAGAGCAATTGCAAATAATGGCAGATGATCAGGATATTTTAGGAGAAATCGCTACCATTAATCAGGAGTTTATGGTCTCTGAAATGGACGGTTTGTAGAAAATGACTATCGCAAGAGGTGAAATTTATTTCGTTAATCTTAATCCGATTCAAGGAAAAGAGCAAGCAGGAACTAGACCAGTTTTAGTATCATCTATTGATGTGATCAATCAGTTACCCTTAGTGGTGATGGTAGTGGTGGGGACGAAAGGAGAAAATATTCGCCAAGATTATCCGACTAATGTTCGCGTTTCGACTGATGAAAGTGGGCTTCCTTTAGAAACAGTCTTTCTTGGTTTTCAAATTCGTTCAATTGATAAAAATCGCTTCCCCTCGGCACCAGTTGGGAAACTATCCGAAGAAAAAATGCAAGAAATTGAAACGGCAGTCCGATATTGCCTAGGATTGTAAGGAGATTTTATATTTTTGGTACGGCGTTTATCCATAGCTCCTGCAAGCGTGGTATTTCATTGATGCCAATTCTAGCAGATAGCCTCGAGGCGCTCTGACCAAGGTAGTCCTGGCAGCGATAACCACAGCGCGCAACTTCCGCGAGAATGCTAATATAAAAAAGCTATTGGCTAATTTTTTCTTATTTTAACTCGCAATATGCTCCCGTCTAATCTCGATCGCATCGTCGAACGCCTCAAACGTCGTACCGATCCTAAGCAAAAATACGAACAATTACTAGCTTTTGCTAAAAAACTAGAACCAATACCAGAATCTGCCAAAATACCCGCTAATAAAGTTCATGGCTGTGTATCCCAAGTTTATATCACTGCCGACCTCGAAAATGGCCAGGTTTGGTACAAAGGGGATTCCGACGCGCAATTAGTCAAGGGTTTAGTGGCTTTGTTAATCGAGGGGTTAAATGGACTGACTCCCTCGGAAATCCTGCAAGTCACCCCGGATTTTATCGAAGAAACCGGTTTAAAAGTCAGCCTTACCCCTTCCCGCTCCAACGGATTTTATAATATTTTCCAATTAATGCAGAAAAAGGCTCTCGGTTTTCAGTTGGGAATGTCCGCTTAGATGTCTAGTTTTCTGGTTCCGGTTCCTTTGATTCGGGAATCTCGCAGTTTTGGAAACGAGTATCCACCAGCGAACGGGTGCAACCCCAATTACTCGGTATTCCCGACGGCCAACCCATCCGCAAAGCTTCCGGACAGATGGCCATCACCGTTAACTGACAGTCAATTAACTGAAAACCCTCTTTCTCACACTGTTTGAGACTGTGTTTGAGAATGGAATCATTGTTAAATTCGATGGTTTTATTACACTGAATACAGACCAAATGATGATGGTGGTGGGGATAGGGTTGATTGAGTTCGTAGTGTTTATGACCCTCGGCCAATTCTAACTCCCGCAAAATTCCCATCCGCGACATCAGTTTAACACTGCGGTAAATTGTCGATAAACTAATTCCCTCCCCCCGTTTGTCCAGTAATTCCTGCAATTCCTCAGCACTGAGATGATTGCCTTTCGGTAAATTCTGGAAAACGTGCAGAATTTTCTCTCGCTGGGGAGTTAAGCGCCACCCCCGCGCGTTGAGTTCCGCTTTCAGGGAGGAAGCAGTGTAGGCAGACATAAGCGATCAACTCTCAATAAAAGCTATTTAATTGACAATGATAGTCGTTTCGGCGAGCCATTGGCAACAGTTTTAAGTAGTTGAAAATTCCCCCCGCGTTCAAGTATGAAAAATT
Organism: Microcystis sp. BLCC-F209; assembly: GCF_041928595.1. Lineage (NCBI taxonomy): Bacteria > Bacillati > Cyanobacteriota > Cyanophyceae > Chroococcales > Microcystaceae > Microcystis > Microcystis sp. BLCC-F209. The sequence goes on along the minus strand of NZ_JBHFLL010000140.1, from coordinate 10,585 downwards.
ACTATGAAATCCTCCAAATTCCCCGTAATGCCAGCAATAATCAGATAAAAGCCGCTTTTCGTCGTCTGGCCCGGCAATATCACCCCGATTATAATCCCAATGATCCAGAGGCAGTGACAAAATTTCGGGAAATTGAACAAGCTTATCGGGTTTTGAGCGATAAAGAGAAAAGAAAAGAGTATGACCGCAGTTTATCCCCAGAAATACCCACTTTTAACCGCAGTGCCGAGGATTTTTATCAACAGGGATGGCGCTACGCTCAAGAGAAAAATTATCAACTTGCGATCGCATTTTACCAGCAAGCAATCGCAATTAATCCGCAATTTTGGCAGGCCTATCTGCAACGGGCGGAAGTTTACTACTATAATCAGCAGGATCGGCAAGTTTTAAGCGATTGTCGGCAAGTTTTGCAGTTAAAACCCGATTGTTCCCAAGCTTACTATTACCTCGGTTTATCCCGTCAACGACTCGGTTACACCCAATCTTCCCTAGAAGCTTATGGCAAAGCAATCGCTATTGACCCAAATAATCCCCAATTCTATTATCAAAGAGGATTGGCTCTAGAGGAACTCTCGGAACTGCCAGCAGCACGAAAAAATTTTCAAATAGCGGCAAAAAAATTTAAGCAACAGGGAAATTTTCGCCGCTATCATGCCATTGAAAATAAATTAAGAGATGCTCATAAAAGTTATCGACAACGGCAATCAATCAAGTGGTCAAAAACTCTTTTTATTGTTGTTAATTTGCTGAAAATCTCTTGCTCATCTTTGCTCAAACCCAAGACAGGTCTGGCAGAGGCTTTTTTAAAGCTCAACCGTAATCAGGCTTTAGCTACAGGGGTATTGGCGGCAATAATCAGCAGTTTTTTTATCGCTTTGACTTGGCAAAACTGGACAGTTAAATCTGAGTTTTTACTGTTACTAGGCTGGGCAGTATTTCCTTTTATTATTCTGACTTTATCTAGTTGTTTGGGCAGAAAATTAAGTAATAAATATGGTGGTTTTACTGGCGATATATTTTTAGGTGGCTTAATAATTTTGCCCTTTTCCCTCGTCATTTGGCTCACTTCCTATTTATCCATAAATGGCGATATTATCGGCGCAATTATCGGTATAACTGGCGGTTATCTAACCGGAATACTCTACTATGGTTATCGCCATTTATCCAATATTTCTTCGCAGATCTCTTTACTTTTACTCCCTTTTGTGCTAGGGTTTCTTACGGTTAATATCTGGGTAGTTTATTATTATCTCTAAATCTTCCGGAGTATTACAGTTAAATAAAATCTCAGAATTATCGATGATTAATTCCTCCACCACAGCGGCATTTAACCACTTTTGAAAAGAAGTTCCCCCCTGCTTAATATAAGTCTGCAAAGATGCTAAACAACGACGATGATAAAAAGCACAGAGAGGCTCCCAACGATTGCCGCAGCGGGGAACCAAAGCGATGGCATTTTCCGGTACAGTGGCTAATAATCTTGACCATGCTTGAATAATTGAAGACCTTAGTAAAGGTAAATCGCAGGGGAGCAATAAAACCCAATCGGTTGACACAAAAGTTAATCCCAAGGCAAAGGCTAATAACGGCCCCCTAGTAGGGAGAGGTTCCTTGATTATTCGGCAGTACTGGGGAATGATCAGCTGGTAACGTTCCGGCCAAGGCGTGATCACAGATACCTGTACGGCACAATCTTGGGCAACTAAACAGATATTTTCCAGAAAAGAGAGACCCTGAAAGGATAACAAAGCTTTATCTCGTCCCATGCGGGAACTTTCGCCACCGGCCAGAATTAACGCCGTTAAAGCGGGAAAATCACTCATAATAACCAGTTCTAAAGGATAAACCACAGAGGCACAAAGAACACAAAGAAAAAGACAGACTCGATCAGTGAAGACCATCTATCTATCAGATAAAGGACAAGAGAGCCTACTAATCTAGCCAACTTGCTCCAATCTATGCTAGTCTGTTGACATTTATAAGATATCCATAAACAAGCACTAGATGAATTCCAATTTAATCAAAGTTCCCTTTGTGGATTTGACTTGGCAAAATCAGCCCCTACAGGCAAAAATTGCCGAGGCCATCCAAACAGTTATCGACCGAGGAGATTTTGTTTTAGGCCAAGCTTTAGCCGAATTTGAAACCGCCTTCGCCCAAGCTTGCGGAGTCGAGTATGCTGTGGGAGTAGCTTCTGGCACTGCCGCTCTTGCCCTGGCTCTACAAGCTTACGGCATCGGTGCCGGGGATGAAGTGCTAGTCCCCGCTAATACCTTTGTCGCCACCCTCATGGCTGTTATTCAAGCGGGAGCTAAACCGGTTTTAGTTGATTGTCTCCTCGATACGGCCTTAATTGACCTCGCGGCGGCTGCCCAAAGAATTACTGCCAATACCCGCGCCATTCTTCCCGTACACCTGTACGGACAGATGGTATCACCCCAACAATTACAGGATTTTGCCCGCAGCCATAATCTGATTATCTTTGAAGATGCGGCCCAGGCCCATTTAGCCAGTAGAGAAGGTTATCGCGCCGGCAGCGTCGGTGTGGCGGCGGGGTTTAGTTTTTATCCCAGTAAAAATTTAGGTGCTTTTGGCAATGGCGGAATGTTAGTGAGCAATGATCCTGAAATTAGCCAAAAAGCCCGCAGTTTAAGAAATTATGGCGCACCGAGCAAGTATTTCCACACCGATATCGGCACTAATAGCCGTTTAGATAGCATACAAGCCGCCATTTTAAACGTTAAATTACCCCATCTGGACAGCTGGAATCAGGCCCGTCAGCGAGCGGCAAGACAATACGACCAGCTTTTGGCTCCTTTAGCCGATAAAGGCATTTTACCCATAAGAGACGAAACCGAAACCGGTCATGTCTATCATCTCTACGTTATTCGCATTCTCCCCCATTGTCCCGTTGATCGCCAACAACTACAAGAACAATTAACTGCCGTCGGTATTCAAACCGGCATTCATTATCCGATTCCTTGTCATCTGCAACCAGCTTATCGCTACCTGGGTTATCAACAGGGAGACTTTCCTAAGGCAGAGATTCTCTGTGAAGAAATTTTATCTCTCCCCATGTACCCCGGCATCAGCCAGAAGCAAATTGCAATCGTAGTTGAACAGATTACTTCGATGATCGGCTAACATAAATTCAGAATTTGTCACTAAATCGCTCCTTCCTATGGGTATTAGTCCTTCCCTATCCCCCGTCTCCCACAAAAATCGGCTATCTTGGCTGATTATCGGTTTCTTGGCGGTTATCTATGGTCCGGTGATCTTTCATTGGTACGATGGTTGGCTGAATAAATCGATCAGCGTCGAACATGAATACTTTAGCCACGGCTTGATCGGCCTTCCCTACGCAGCCTATATTGTCTGGCAGAATCGTAAAAAATGGCAGCGCCTCGAAGATCGCTCCCATCCCCTCGGAGCGTTTTTGTTAACCCTAGGAGCGATTTTTTATCTCCTCAGTTCCTCTGTTTGGGTTAGTATGTCTTTCCCGATTATGTTAGCGGGCATCTGTCTCTGGTTAAAAGGAAGGGAAGGTTTTAAATTACAGGGATTTCCTCTACTTTTAACAGCTTTAGCGACTCCTAATCCTATCCCCTACCTGATCACTCCCTATACCCTACCCCTACAGATTTTTATTGCCGCTTGCGCTGGTTTTATTCTCCAGCAAGCGGGCTTAGATGTCTCCGTTGACGGTATCCATGTAGCGGTAGAAGGTAGGATGGTGGAGGTCGCCCCCTACTGTGCGGGGCTGAAAATGTTATTTACCAGTCTTTACGTCACGCTGCTGCTGCTCCATTGGACAGATACCATCGAAAACGGTCGTAAAACGCGCTTTATGCTCCTCAGTGCCTTTGCAATTAGTGTCGGGGCCAATATCGTTCGTAACTCGCTTTTAGCCTGGTTTAACGGCACGGGGCAAAAGGAAAACTTTGTGTTACTCCACGATGGCTGGGGGGGTGATTTATACTCCGTCTTTATGTTATTACTCGTCCTTTTCGTCTTCCAAATTATGCAGTATCGCGAGGCGGTCAGGAAACAGTCCCTAGCTCAAGAGGAAGGTAACAAGGGTGATTAGTCAAAAAATTCCAGCCGAGGTAACTTTAGTGTTAGATAAAATCAAAAAAAAGCTACCGGGTAATTATCTACTCCTGTTGTGCCTGCTGGTGATTTTGATTTTAGGGGGTATCTTGCCCAATTTAATTTCTGGCCATTGGTCTTGGGTGGAGCAACCGAGAATCGGTAATATTCAGAAAATGCAGGCCTTACAAAAATCGGGAATCGAGTTGTCTGACCTGAAAACCATCAACCAGAGCCAAGGGGAAATCGGTGAGGGAAAATGGTCGGTACAAGTGCTGGAAAGTTCTGAGGGCGAGAGGATCACCCTGCTTTTAAAGCCACAGATCTACTATAAAAATCAACCCGGATTAGAATGGTCGGATATCAGTTCGATTAGTCGTTGGAATCAGGGGGAAACAACCGAGCTATTAATTCCCACCAGGTCGGGAGGAAAGGCCACGGCTAGATTCTATCGGGCTTGGACACAAAACACCTTTGCCGTGGTGCAGTGGTATGCTTGGCTAGGTGGTGGTCATTACGATCCCTCTGTTTGGTATTGGCTTGACCAATGGGCGCAATTGAAAAGACAAAGAGTACCCTGGATAGCCGTTTCCTTACTGATTCCCTTAGACCCGACCAAAGAACTGCAAACTCTCACTCCCTTTGCTCTCAATCTCGCTAGGGAAGTACAAAGTAACTTAGAACAAAATGTCTTAAGTCAATTAACTTCTGTCCCTCAGTCCACAAAAGAAAAGTAATTTGGCCGCTGCCAACCATCTCTTCCAAGAAGCTAGCTCAAGGCACTTTTCTAGCCCTTGATAGCTTCTTTGTTCCTCTCCCACTAGATAACTCCCAGAAAATAAATTGATATGTCTCTATGATTCCACCGATGCTCGACAAGTTTTTGCCAGTTAGTTTATTCAGAACCGGGGCCATGGCCCTATCAGGGTTGGGTCTGACAGGGTTCTTGTGGATAATTCACTCCGAGAGCCTCAAGGCCCAGGGTCCTTTGTCCATACCCCAGACTCAACCGGGGGCCGGGTTGGAATTTTTGCCGCCCCAACCCCCTAATCCCACCTTTCCCGAAAACACGATTCCCCCTAGCGGCTACAGTCCACCGGTTTACTCTCCCAATAATCCCCAATCCCGACCAATTCAGGCCTATCGACTCGATATCGGCGATCAAATCAGCGTCTCGGTTCCCGATTTTCCCGAATTTAATTCTGCAGGTCCTGTGGATCCCGATGGTAATTTTCTGGTACCGATTTTAGGGCGTATTCCCGTGCTGGGCTTGACTTTAGACGAAGTGCAAACTAAAATCCGCCTGGAATTGGGGCGAAAATACTTGCGGGAGGAACCAGAAGTGATTGCGGTTTTAACCACTGCCCGTCCCGTCCAGTTAACCATTCTAGGAGAGGTACAGCGACCGGGGTTTTATAGTGTTGCTCCTAATACTCCCCTAGCGCAGGTACTTTTGGCGGCGGGGGGTGGCACCCCCAGGGCTGATCTGCGTTCGATCCTTGTCCGTCGGGTTTTAGTCGATGGTACAGTATTAGAGGAGAAACTTGACCTTTATACTCCCTTGATTAAAGGGGACCGCTTGCCAGATCTGCCTCTGCAAGGGGGCGATGCGGTGATTGTTTCCAAGTTAGAAGCGGGCCAAGAAACGGAATATAATCGCACCCTAGTGGCTAAAACCACCCTCACCCAGCAGAATATCACCGTCAGGGTTTTAGCTCCCTCAATTCCTTCGGGAATTGCCCTAAGAAATGTTTCGATTCCTAATGGCAGTACCTTCCTCGATGTGGTGGCGAGTTTACCGGTTTCTGATCGCCTGCGGATTAATGTCAATGAAGTGTCCCTGCTCCGTTTTGACAGTGCCAAAGGGGGAATTGTTAGTCAAACGTTGAGTCCGATAGCGGCAGTTAGGGGAGATATATCCCAAAATGTTCCCTTAGAAGATCAGGACGTAATTATCGTCACCCGCACCCTCTTAGGGGAAATTTTCGCCGCTTTTAATATTATTACCCAACCTATCCGGGATATTTCCAGTTTTACCAATACGATTCTCAACCTGAGCAATCAATTCGATGGCTCCCGATAATTGACGAGCAACCGGCTCCCTTCACTCCTTAACACAACTTCATAAGCTAGGATTTCAAGGCCGAGAATAACTCTTGACCGTTAGAATGTAAAGAATCTGGGAATAGATTAAAAAGTTATGGCTGTACCAATTATTAAACGATTTCTCATCTCGCTAGATCAGAACAAATTTGTAGGAATATTCGTCTTCCTGGTCTGTTTAGGCGGTTCTGTGATCTTTGCTCTCCTACCCGATCCTGAGAAACCCCCCACCTTTTATCGGGCGCTGGGACAATTGGCCTACCGGGTGCCGCCGCCAGCTTTTACCACTACAGGAACCCAACTGCAAGAACAAGGGCGGGCTATCGATCGCGATTTACTGCTGTCTCCCCGGGTATTAGTCAATGCGGCCAAAAAATTACAATTTAATCAAGAACAGATCGTTAAAATTCGCGATCAAGATTTAAAAATCACCTTCCCCGGTGAAGGAGAGGAACAAAACAACAATAGCAATCGGGCTGGAGCAACCGACCAACCCCAAGAGATACTTTTAGAGTTAACGTCCGACTCCCAGTCCAAGGCAGAGTTAATTCTGGAAACCTTGATGAAGGAAATGGTGGAATACAGTCGCTGGCTGAATACTTCCCAGTTACGGGCCCGCATAGAGGCGCTCAGTGTCCGACTTAACGAAGTCCAAAAAGATTTAACCAGAGCCGAAGAAAAGTTTTATCGCTACATTAGCACCCAGGGTTCAGATTTATTGGCGATTCAAGATGGGAGTTTATTCACCGCTATCACCGGTAGTCAACAGCAACAGCGAGAAATTCGTCTAGAACTGCAAGGCATTCAAGGACAGATTAATAGTCTGAGTAAACAACTCGATTTAACCCCCGATCAAGCTTACACCTCCTCGGCCCTTAGTGCCGACCCGATTATTGCCAGTATCCGAGCCCAGATCTTGGACACGGAAGCCCAATTGGAGCAACTAGAGAAGGATTTACGTCCCGAACATCCCACCGTAGTTAAATTACGCAAACAACAGCAAGTTAACGAATCTCTCCTACAAAAAAGAGCCGCCGAGGTAATCGGAAAAGATGGCGTTCTTACCGCTCTTCCCAGCAGTCGCATCCGTCAGCAAAGTAATCTCGATGCCACCCGTCAACAACTAGCGGCTCAATTAGTTACCCTGCAAACCCAGCGCGAGGGTTTAATGAAACAATTAGAATCCTTAGTGACTCAGGAACAGCAATTACGCTCCCAATACGAGAAATTCCCCGATAAACAGCTACAGCAAGCTCGTTTAACCCAAGCCGTCGCCTTTCAACGGGGTATCTACGAGAATATCCTCAATGCTCTGGTGGATGCTCAGGCCGCAGAAGCGGAAACCGTGGGTAGTCTCACCGTCGCCCAACCACCGGTGGCTCAAGCGATCGAACAGGTGTTTAATCGCAAAAATCGTCTCTTGATTCTCTTAGCGGGGGCTGGTTTGGGAACTTTAGCTGGATTGGGTACGATCCTTCTGTTAGCAGTGATCGATGATCGCCTGCACAGTCCCCAAGAATTGCGGGAAGCTTTGGTTAGCCGGGATATCCTCCTCTTGGGACAGTTGCCCATTGTCCGCAATTTAGAGGGCGATGAAATCGATCCGATTCTCGCCGATGCTAATGTCAATTATCTCCCCTACTACGAACGTTTACGCAGTACCCTGCGACTTGTGGGCGGCGGCGAAACGGTGAAAGTAGTTATTGTCACCAGTATTACCGGCGGAGAGGGGAAAACCGCCACTGCCTATAATCTGGCCATCGCGGCCGCTTTAGCAGGCCGACGGACTCTGTTAGTCGAAGGAGATCTGAGAAGTCTTTCCAACGCTGAAAAAATCGGGGTCACTCCCGATCCCAATTCTTTCCGAGAACCCCTACTTTACTACGGGGCAAAAAGTAAATCGATCCGGCTGGCCCCAAATATTGAAAACCTTTCGATTTTGCCTAGTCCCGGTCCGCAAAAACAAGCGGCAGCTATCATTGAATCGAGCGAATTACAATTAATTCTCAAGGATTCTCGCGGCCGTTTCGATCTGGTGATTGTCGATACTCCTTCTCTGTCTAGCTGTAATGATGCCCTTCTCTTAGAAGAACTAGCGGACGGGATTATTCTAGTAACTCGCCAGGCGATAACTCGTTCTAGTCTCTTGAGTGAAGCAACTGACCAGTTAACAGAAGCGGAAGTGAAAATTTTAGGGGCGGTGATTAACTACGTCGATATTACACCAACTCTCAACACCGCCGAACCGGAACTGCCACCTTTGATAGTTACCCCACTACAGGAACAAACAGAGACAGAGGAAGTAAAAGTGGAGGTGTAAATGCGGTTACTTTTGACAAAATCTTCTGGCTCGATCGAATTGTGGTTCTTGCCAAGAAAAAGCAAAATGACTGATACTATCTATGCTGGGAAAGGCTATGCGAATCGCTTCCATTTGCACTTCTAAGGAGGGACGATTGTTATAGGGTTGTCCCCATAAACCCGCTAAAGCTGGGATAACAGCAGTTTGATTTCCCCTGCTTGCCACTACTCTTTTGATCTGATTAACCACACAGGTGGTATCGTTACAATTAGCGTAGGACATGGGATGCCATTCTAGGGAAGCGGGAAAACTATCCCAAGCTTGTAAACGGGAATCAAAACCTTGATTACCCACAAGACGATTTCCATCAGGAAAAAACACTGCCCCGGCGGGAATTCCCTGACGTTCTACTAGGGCAGAAAAATAACTAATATAATCAATGACACCCTGGGCAGCATGGGCAACCGCTAGGAACCAAAGTTCTAATTTGAGGCGATCAAAACGACTTTTAACTGATTGTTTCATCTCCTCTTCTAAGGGGATTCTACCCTGCCAAAGAGGGTCAGTTTCTTGGGGATAAAGGCGATCTGCTTCGACGATATCATCAGGGGAAATTTGACCACGAGTCAGATAGCGATCAATTAAAAATTTGCCCTTATTATTCAATCCTCGATTAATTAAAGCTTGTCGGGATGCCGGACTAAAAATCCATAAATCTTGGACATTATCAGCCACGGAATCGACTCCAGTTCCTCTCGGATAGCGAATATAATCAAATAAAACTCCATCGGGACGACGTTGTAAAATCGCTTCTAGGAGAATTAAATAATCCTGTCGCGCTTGATTGCTGTAGGGATCGACAAAAGTTTGGGATTGATCATCGACAAAAGAGGTGCTATCCTGTCCTTTACCATTGCGTGCTAACACCTCCTGTCGCTCGGGTTTTAAGCTATAAGCATAGCCAAAATTGAGGCTAAATAACCAAGCATAAACCTTTAAACCGCGTTTATGTCCCTGTTCGATCACCTGTGCTAATAAATCCACATTTCCGGCACTGGGATTTTTAATCACGCTGTCCCAAACCGTGGGATTATTGTTAGGAGGTAATAGGACTTGACCATCGGCGAAAACTTCCAGATAAACTATATTATAACCTTTGGCCACGATGCGATCGAGAATACTTTCTATCGATCCGGGGCGGGTATCACAGGAGTAGAGACGTAACCAGATTGCCTGTTCCTGTAACCAGTGTCGGGAACGACAAAAGCGCAATTGTGCAGCATATTTCTGCAATAAAATGTCATATTCTTGGGGGGAAGTTTGACGCAGATTTTCTTGTTGTTTGATTTCCGATTCGGACAGTTGACAATTATCATTGACCGCGAGGCTAGGGTTAATCCCTAGGGTACTACTCCAGAGGATTATAGCGAGAAAACAGGATAGCGATCGCAGATAATTGACTTTTTTTAACATAGTTGTTTACGGCAAAACTAGCAAAGGAGAAATTTCCTTAGTTTGCTATTTTTTTAGCCCTCTTCTAGAACTATAGCAAAAGTCTTAAATTGCTGGCTGAGAATTATCGGTAGTCGGACAAAAATAAAGTTAACTGTGCAGACAAGGCAACAGTAAGGGTTTTGTACTTGGTTACATTTCTTAACATAGTCTTGTTTATAGCCTTTCTCATCAAGATGAAGTGTAACCTAATTTGCTATGGACGACCGGCGATCGACCCCCCAAAACGAAAACTTCCTACCTCACCATTAAGATAACTGCTCTCAAGCTCACTTTTTCACCAACTTGACAAATTCTCGAAAACGTTGGCGTAAACTCTCAATATTAGCCGATTTCCCGCCATAACGCCAATCAACGTAGGCGCAAGCAATCTCCTCGATAATATTCGCCACTGGCGGCGGTTGGACGCGGCGGGCGGCGGTGGCATATTCTAAAGGAGTTTGAGCGGGATGTTTGCCATAACCGGCTTCTGTTAAGATTCCTAACATTTGCTGGTATAAACGCTCGATTGGTGGTAGTTTTGCCAACTTGCGACTCCTACGCCAACGATGGAACTGTCCCCATCCTAACCAACTAGCG
>NZ_JBHFLL010000014.1:0-13436 GCF_041928595.1 Microcystis sp. BLCC-F209 | reverse complement strand
TGATATCAGCGAGACTTGGAAACTATCTCATCAAATTAGTTCCCCCATAGAACCCCCTTGAGCCATCTGGCACACTTTTCTCTTTTTGTCAAATTTTATGTTAAGAAAGATGTGACTAATGGATAGCTTATCAAGGGGGGATCCCCCCGCCGATCGGCACCCCCCTGCTCCCGGGGGGCAGGGGGGATCGAACCGAACATCCATTTTTAATTGAATTATAACCAGCTACTGAAGTATTTTCGACTTTTGACTAAACTAAAGGGCTGTTTTTCGATTCAAAAATGCCCGCCAAATCAAGCCTATTCCCCGAAAAAAGCTGATAATTAACAACCAAAGTGATTGTAATTCTCCTGCCGTATTTTTCGGTTGCCAGCACTGGGGACGACAGAATAAAAAAGTAATTATCTTTCTCTGGTCTGATAGGCTAAGTGGCTGAAATTTAAGGGTCGCTTGCCAGATTTTTCCTCGTTTTTCTAGATTGACTAGATGGGCCGATAAGCACAAATATTCGCCTAAAATATCTAGGAGTAATTGTTCTGAGTAGATGGGTTCCTTCAGGTGAATTTCTGCTCCTATTTCCGAAAGTTTTTTCAGATTGCCCTGTATAATTATATCCGATTCTGTGATCAATTTAACAGGAGATTCCAGTGCTTGGTATTGAGTTTCTAGGGCGAGGGGAGCTTCCAATAAAGCCACTAAAGCAGTCATGATAATAACCACATTATATATAGCCAAAATCAAGCCAAAATTTAGGGGATTTTCTTGATAATTGTGATGGTGTAAATTAAAGAAAATACTAATTAAAGTAATGGTGAGAAAAAACAGCAATGGGTAGGATAAGTGCCAATTATATTGATAATTTTGGCGAGCAATTCCCTTCGGTGTCACCTGAAATCCTTTGTCAAAGGGTTTCCAAAGAATATGGAGAACTGTTAGGGCTGTAGGTATACAAATAATCATCGATAGTACCTCAGAAAAAATAATCGAGCGCGAGCGACAATTTAACCAGTGATAAGTGGCTAACTGCAGCATCATGTAGGGTAAAAATATATAGATTGTCTCATCGATAGTAATGTTCAAAGGTACGATATAACCAAAGGTATAAAGGAGAGGAATCAGCAGAGAAAATAAACGAGCTAAGGGAGAAAACCAAGATAAAAGTCCTTCTAAGTGTGCCAATCTTTGGGGTAGGGTTAGTCCCGCAATTTTTAGGGGATTAGCTTTGATAAAAAAGGCCTGTAAAGTTCCCCTTGCCCAGCGCAATCTTTGCCGCAAATAAGCTGATAAACTTTCGGCAGATAAACCAGTGCTGAGTTTTTCATTTAAGTAAATAACTTCATAACCTTGGGCAGAGATAGCAATTCCAGTAAAATAGTCTTCACTAATAGATTCTATATTAAAGTAGCCCACTTCTTCTAAGGCCTTTCTTCTGACAATAAAAGAAGTGCCAGCACAGACAGGACTACCCACCCCATCTTTAGCTGGTTGGATATGACGATAAAATAATTCTTCGTCGGGAGTAACGATATTTTCTAAACCTAAGTTATGGGCGATAGGATCGGCATTATAAAAGCTTTGGGGCGTTTGCACTAGGGCAATTTTGGGGTTTTGAAACCAGCCAACAGTTCTTTCTAGAAAGTTCCGACAAGGGATAAAATCCGCATCAAAAACTACCACTAATTCCCCTTGTGTTTGTCTGAGAGCATTGTTTAAATTACCTGCTTTAGCGTTTTTTCTATCCTCACGAGTCAGATAATGACAATTTAATTTTTCTGCCAATTGATGAATTTCTGACCTCTGGGTGTCATCGAGAATATAAATATTTTTATGGGGATAATTAAGGGCTTGACAACCGATAATAGTTCTTTTTAAGATGAAGGCTGGCTCATTATAGGTGGGAATCAGAATATCTACCGTCGGTAAATACTGTTTATCGATTACCCCTTGGCTATAAAAATCAGCTTCTTTGTGTCTATCCTTCGTGGTTAAGACTAAAACTAACTGAATCACGCTACTACTTAAAACCATCATCTCAAGGCCTAAAAGTAGTAAACTAAAAAAGCCATTAATAGGGGTGGAAAGATTTAAGGTTTCCAGAATCCTCCAGACTAGATAGCGCAGGGTGATAGCTAGGGTGATGGAAATAATAACTAATCTTGACCAAACTTGCGGACGCGGAGACAAGAAAATGATTAACTGCGTAAAAATTAGCAGGATAACCGTGGGTAATAATAATTGATAGCTATGAGCAACCGTGGGAACTTTAATCCAAGCAAATGGGTTAAAAAATTCTTCTACTAAGCCAAGTAGTAATCGATAAATATTGTCTTCCGGCCAACATAATGATAAACTGACCATCATTAACCCGCCGATCACTGCTAACATAATTAAGATAACTGATATTATCGCTAAAATCGGCTTGAATACGGAGGAATACACTGGTTTTTGAGGGAATGGAAAAATCGATTCTTGGTTAGACATGAATCCTCTTCTGATCAAATAAATCTAACTACATTTTACAATTCTTAACAAAAACCTGGGCATTTTTGGCAATGACAGGAGATCTCTCCACCAAAATGCTAAATTTTGTATCAAACCCAAGATGAAACTAGCCAGAAAAAGTCTGGAAATAGTATAATTCGGTTAACCGTGAGGAAAAATTAATCTATGATAGCCGTCAAAATCGCCGTTGTTAGCGCTCTCGTTTTAGTTGTGGTCAAATTCGTCGCCTCTGTTCTAGGCAAAGGCAATATACCCCTACTTAATCAGGCTGTCACTGTGATTTTAAGCCTTTTTATCGGTTTTGAGTTGATTCAACTAGGACAAGCGGTGATTGAAAAGATTAATTAAGGGCTAAACGGGCCAGATAGAAGCTAGTAATAGTTTTAGCATCGATCGATTCTCCCCGGGCGATCGCTGATTCCATTTCCTCAAAACTCATAAAAACCACTTCTATATCTTCATCGGCATCTTGAGCGGGGGGCAAGCTTAATTTTTCCAGATCCCGGGCCAAAAAAGCATAAATATACTCATCGGAATAACCCGGTGCCAGGGCAAATTTACCCAAAGATTGCCAATTATGCGCCCGATACCCCGCTTCTTCCTCTAATTCTCGTTTTACCGTCGTAGCAGGGTCTTCTCCTTCATCAATGGTTCCGGCGGGAAATTCCAGAATTCGAGCTTGCAAACTAAATCGATACTGACGTACTAAAACTAATTGACCTTCCTTGGTGATTGGAACTGCTAAAGCACCCCCCGGATGACGGACACATTCCCATTCTCCCTCGACACCGTTAGGTAAACGCAGTTTCGAGACTTCAAATTGAAAGACGCGACCCTGATAAAAAAGACGTGGTTGGAGAAATTGAGGCGGTTCAGACATAGAAAATTTGCAACTAGGACTTTAAGAATTAATATCAACAAATGTCACCTTTGTCACCGGTGTTTCAGGTTATAATGAAAAATGCTGTCTTTACAGGTTAAATCTTTTTCGAGAAACCCCATGGCAAAAAAATCAATGGTAGAACGCGAGAAAAAACGCGCTCGTCTCAGACAAAAATACGAAGCTAAAAGAGCGGAACTAAAAGAACAATTCCGCACCGCCGAAGATTTTGAAGAAAAACTGGCAATTCACCAAAAATTACAGGAATTACCCCGCAATAGCGCCCCCAGTCGTCACCGCAACCGTTGCTTAACGACCGGCAGACCGAGAGGATACTATCGCGATTTTGGTTTATCCCGCAACGTTTTACGCGAATGGGCCCACCAAGGTCTTTTACCCGGTGTGGTCAAGTCTAGCTGGTAGTCAGAAACAATATCTAGGGAAAATACCGGGATAGAGGCGTGGTTTTTGCGTCTCTATTGCCGTTTTTAGGTAGGGTTTGCGGCAAAAAGTACGGGCGAAGCATTCGGATAGAAAATCTACGGTTTCACCGATAGGTTATTGCCCGAATGCTTCGCCCCTACAGGACGCGATCGCCGCTCAAGATGCCAGGTTTTGAAGCACGATTCTCTCAAAATCTTGCACCTGTTTCGCCAGAAAAGCCACAAAACCCTTACCTTGCCTACATTTCACATTTATTCAGCAAGCCCTAAACAAAAACTCTTGATCGAGCGATCAAGAGTTAACCATGAACAAAAAATTCACCTAGACTACAGTAGCAGCCTTACGGGCAGCGGCGGCCTCATCGGGATGAATACCGAGACGGGTAAGATTGAGACGACCTTTACTGTCGATCTCCCGTACCTTAACTAACACCTCATCCCCGACGGCCACTTCATCCTCCACCTTACCGACGCGTCCCTCGGCCAATTGGGAAATATGGATCATTCCCTCTTTCCCCGGCAAAACTTCCACAAAAGCGCCGATTTGGATAATGCGAGTCACGCGACCGAGATAAACCTCACCCTCATTGAGTTTGCGGGTCATATTGTAGATCAGTCGTTTAGCTTTTTCGGCCTGTTCCCCATCGGTAGAGGAAATGGTGACAGTACCATCGTCATCGATATCGATTTTCGTGCCGGTCTGTTCAGTAATCCCTTTCACCGTCTTACCACCTGGCCCGATTACTAACCCGATCAGATCCGGATCGATCTTGATCGTCAATAACCGGGGTGCGTGGGGAGATAATTCCGTGCGGGGTTTTTCTAGGGTTGCTAACATCTTCTCGAGGATATGTTTGCGGGCCGGTAAAGCTTGTTCGATCGCCTTGGCCACCACTTCCATGCTTAAACCGGGGATTTTCATATCCATCTGAAGAGCGGTGATGCCGGAATCAGTGCCAGCCACCTTAAAGTCCATATCTCCCAGAAAATCCTCTATACCCTGAATATCGGTCAAAATCCGCACTTCTTCCCCTTCTTTAATTAAACCCATGGCCGCACCGCTAACGGGTTTTTTCAGGGGAACACCGGCATCCATCAGCGCCAGGGTAGAACCACACACGGAACCCATGGAGGTGGAACCATTAGAAGAGAGGACTTCCGACACCACCCGCAGCACATAGGGAAACTCCTCCTGGGGGGGTAGGACAGGCACGATCGCCCTTTCCGCTAAAGCACCGTGACCGATTTCTCGACGGCCGGGAGAGCGCATGGGACGGGTTTCACCGACGGAAAAGGGTGGAAAATTGTAGTGATGAAGATAGCGTTTTTCGTCTTCGGGATGGAGATCGTCCCCTAAATCCTGAGCATCCCCGGGGGTGCCAAGGGTGGCGATCGAAAGCACTTGGGTTAAACCGCGATTAAACAAACCGCTACCGTGAACCCGACGGGGTAAAACTCCCACCCGGCAAGAAATCGGGCGTACTTCGTCCAGTTTACGACCATCAACCCGCACCCCATCCTCGATAATTTGGGCGCGCATCAGTTTTTTGGTCAGATCCTTAAAGAGATTACCGATTAACTTGGGTTCTTCCAGCGTTGGAGCTTTTAAGGGATCTTCATCGGGGAGAGCGGTTATAGTTTCCTTGAGCCGATTTTCGATCGCCTCTAATTTCTCATCCCGTTCGGTTTTGCTGAGGGTAAACTGAGAGAGAATCTGTTTAATTTCCTCTTTAGCTTGTTCTTTCAGGAAATTCTGCACGGTTTCGTTTACTGCCGGTGCTTCCCGGGTGACGAGGGGAATACCCAACTGATCGATCAATTCCCGTTGAGCGGTGATCAGGTCGCGCACTGCTTCATAACCAAAATCGATCGCCTCAATAATATCCCGTTCTGGTAACTGATTGGCTCCCGCTTCGATCATCACTACCCCTTCGGGACTACCGGCCACCACTAGATCCAATTCTCCGTTATGGATTTCCTTGTAGGTGGGATTGATGATAAATTCATCCCCTAACAAACCGACGCGCACCGCTGCCATCGGTCCTTGGAAGGGAATACCTGCCAACAAAACCGCCACGGAAGCCCCAGTAACGGCCAAAACATCCGGGGGTACCTCCTCATCCATTGAGAGGGTCGTAGCGACCACCTGAATATCATCCCGCATCCAATTGGGGAAGAGGGGCCGCAGGGGGCGATCAATCAAACGACCGGTCAGAATTGCTTTTTCCGGGGGACGACCTTCACGACGCAAAAATCCTCCCGGGATGCGCCCGGCGGCGTATAATCTTTCTTCGTAATCAACGGTTAAGGGCAGGAAATCTACTCCTTCTCTGGCCTTGGCTGTGGTTGCTGTCACTAAAACTGCCGTTTCTCCCGATTGGATCAGAACGCTACCGCCAGCTTGGGGGGCTAAAAGCCCTATTTTTAGTCGAATATCCCTGCCATCAAAGGATATTGACTTATCAAACTCTTCCATGTAAAGCTATATTCCTTTCTTTCACTTTTCTCTGTGCTGTCGCCATCCTAGCATTTTTTGTCCCCCTTTCCGACAGGTTTAATATTCAGTGATCAGTGATCACTGATCAGTTATCAGTTATCAGTTATCAGTGATCAGTTATCGGTTATCAGCTTTTTTCTCCCTGCTTCCATCTCCCATCTCCCCACTTCCCCAATTTCCCACACCCCACTACCCCACTACCCCACACCCCAATTCCCCACTACCCCACTACCCCACTACCCCACTACCCCACACCCCAATTCCTGCTTTTAAACAGGATTTAAGATTACTTGCTCAAACCGGCCAAAAAATGATACTTTCAGATATAGGAATAATCTGGTTAAGAAAAAAAATGTCTTCCCTTGCCGCTTGCTGGCCTAAAAATATTTCTAAGTATTAGCAAAACTGACTGACTCTCAGCAGTTGAGCGGGATTTTTCCTAGCTCAAAGAACCCCAGACAAAGAAAATTAAGACAATTAAAAGGATTGCGTCTCTATTATCTGTCAGACGCTTCTAATCCAGTGAATTTGCGGGTTATCTTCAAATTAACCCCGTTTAACCCTATTTATTATCGATCATGGCTGAAAGTTATTTATTAAACAAACTGCAATCTGTAGAACAGACGTACAAAGAATTAACCCGTCGTCTAGCGGATCCCGATGTCACCAGTAATCCGGGTGAATTGCATCGTCTGGCCAAATCCCGCGCTTCCCTAGAGGAAACGGTCAACACTTACGAAATTTGGCAAAAAAGTCAAGAGGATTTAATCGGGGCGAAACAAATATTCAAAGAATCCGCCAGCGATCCCGAATTACGCGAAATCGCCGCCCTAGAAGTGGCAGAATTAGAGGCAAAAATCGCCACTTTGGAAGACCAATTAACAATTCTGCTGCTGCCCCGGGATCCCCTCGATGAAAAGAATATCATGCTGGAAATTCGCGCCGGGACTGGAGGTGATGAGGCCAGTATTTGGGCGGGGGATTTAGTTCGCTTGTACTCAAAATATGCCGAAACTCAAAAATGGAAAGTTAGCCTTTTGAGTGAATCTCCGGCGGATATGGGAGGATTTAAAGAGGCAATTTTAGAGATTAAAGGCGATAACGTCTATAGTAAGCTGAAATTTGAGGCAGGAGTCCATCGGGTGCAGCGGGTTCCTCTGACGGAAGCAAGTGGTCGCGTCCACACTTCCACCGCTACCGTGGCGATTATGCCAGAAGTGGACGATGTGGAAGTGCATATCGATCCCAAGGATATTGAGTTAACCACGGCTAGATCTGGGGGAGCAGGCGGTCAAAATGTCAATAAAGTGGAAACTGCGGTCGATTTAATCCATAAACCCACGGGAATCCGGGTTTTCTGCACCGAAGAGCGATCGCAATTGCAAAACCGGGAACGGGCCATGCAGATTCTCCGGGCGAAACTGTACGATATGAAGTTACAGGAACAACAGGAAGCGGTCAGTTCCATGCGACGCTCTCAGGTGGGAACCGGTTCCCGTTCGGAAAAAATTCGCACCTATAACTATAAGGATAATCGTCTCACCGATCATCGCTTAAATCAGAATTTTTCCCTCGAGCGCATTTTAGACGGCGATATCGAAGAGGTGATCCAATCCTGTATCGCCAGGGATCAACAGGGAAAACTGGCGGAATTAGCCGCTGCCCAAGAGACAGCTTAATTAGGACACAGGAGACTCCGAGACTCCTGGATTATTTTTATTTATGCTCCCCGCTCCCCTCTCCCCAACCCGCAACGGTCAAACCCCGTGCATGATTAATTTTTCGCAGTTCAAAATTGATTATTATTCATTAAACCTCTTGCATAATTAATTTTTGAGGATTCAAAAACGGCAAAAATAAGGATTAAATTGCCTAGAATCTGTGAATTATTCATTCTTAATTCTCCTGACTACTGACTACTGACTCCTGACTCCTCACCTAACCGAAGATTTTTGATTTTTACAACAGGTGTTTTTTACTTGCTATAATCGAGTGTCGAATTTGAGTAGGAGACGGGAGAAAATGGCCGATTGGCAGGAAATAGAGGGGGGGATCACGGCCCCAAAAGGATTTAAATCCGCAGGGATGGCCGCGGGGCTAAAACCGTCCGGTTTGCCCGATTTAGCCCTCATTGTCTCGGAAACAGAAGCGATCGCCGCAGGCGTCTTTACCACCAGTCAAGTGCGCGCCGCTTGCGTCGATTATTGCCGTCAACGCCTCCAAACTAAAGCCAGCGCCAGGGCGATTTTGTGTAATGCTGGCCAAGCAAACGCCGCCACGGGGGAAGCCGGATGGCAAGACGCTCTCGATAGTGCCGCCGCCTTGAGCCAAGTTTTAGGGATTCCCGCCGATGCAATTTTGCTGGCATCTACGGGAGTGATCGGGCAACGGATTCGCATGGATGCGTTAACCGCCGCTTTACCGACCTTAGCGGGTTTATTGTCGGAAAATGGTGGCGAAAGCACGGCCCGGGCGATTATGACCACGGATCTAGTCCCCAAATCGATCGCCTTGCAAACCACCATCGATGGTCGTCCGGTCACAATTGGGGGAATTGCCAAGGGATCGGGGATGATTCACCCGAATATGGCGACGATGCTCTCCTTTATCACCTGTGATGCCGCAGTATCGACGGTTCTCTGGCAAAGTATGTTAAGTCGGGCGGCTAATAAAAGTTTTAATCAGATTACGGTGGATGGGGACACCAGTACCAATGACAGTCTGATCGCCTTGGCTAATGGTCAATCGCGCACCACGGCGATCACAGAAATGGGCCGGGATGCCCAAAAGTTAGAGGCCATGTTAACGGAAGTTTGTCAATACTTGGCTAAAGCGATCGCCCGGGATGGGGAAGGGGCCACCTGTTTAATAGAAGTGCGGGTTTCGGGGGCGGCCGATGATCAGTCCGCTCGTCAGATTGCTCGCACCATTGCCGGCTCTTCCTTGGTAAAATCGGCGGTTTTCGGTCGAGATCCCAACTGGGGACGAATTGCGGCGGCCGCGGGCCGGGCCGGGGTTGTCTTCCATCAAGAAGACCTGCAAATCAAGTTAGGCGACTTCGTGATGATGGAAAATGGTCAACCTCTGGCGTTCGATCGAGCTAGTGCCAGTAATTACCTGAAAGCGGCAGCAAGCGGGGCTTATTTACGAGAAGATACCGTTTTAATGTCTATCTGTATCGGTAACGGTTCGGGAACAGGTACGGCCTGGGGTTGCGATCTTAGTTACGATTACGTCAAAATTAACGCCGAGTACACTACTTAGGGTTTGCTGAAAAAGCTTTTCCTAGGGGCAGGGTGTGGGGTGTGGGGTGTGGGGTGTGGGGTGTGGGGTTTTACCTATTTTCAGGACGTTCGGCGAAGCTCAGTCGAGTGGACGGTGAGCCTGTCGAACCGCCGTGGTCAGTTACCTAATTTTCAGGGAAAAAGTCCAGGGATTTTCCCCCCGATCCCCGCAACGGCTGGCACTTTTTGAGGGAAAAAAAGTCTAAAAGTCTGATCCAACAAGGTTTTTAGATTTATTCAGCAAGCCCTACTTAAAGCGATCGATTCTGTAAATAGGCTCTCTTGTCCTTGCTGGATTGTATCCCAACAGCTTGATCAAAGGTTGACGTTAGGCTCTAGTCTATACCGACAATCTCGATGATCGATCCCGTTGATCACACAGCAGCCAAGAGAGCCGATTACTCGATTAACAGATAAACTTTAATGGTTGGATTTTACTGAATTTCAACCAACCTCGAAAACAGTTTTGTCAGTCCCTCAGTTTCTTGGCAAAATCCATCTATTGGTGGGGAAAACGCTGCATGGTTCCGAAAAAATCACCACGAATTCCTTTAGAATTGCACCAGATCAAGGCTCACGAGTTTTATCAAAAACGGCTGGCATCGGGTAAAGAAGGCAATGAGATAGATGACTGGCAGCAAGCGAAAGAATATTTTAGCCAACATCCCAGAGCGATTCTTGCTTGGAATCTAAAGATGCCCTATCGCGGGGGAAAAAGGCTAATTAAAAGATTGTTGCTATCGCTCCAGTCTCTTGTCAGAGTTGCTTGGAAACTGCTAATCTTTCCCTTCTGGCTATTTCAGCAAATACCGGGGCTTTTTGCCAGTGAAGACAAAGACAGCCGCACCTTTGCCATTGATGTGGTCAAAACGATTATTTCTGCCCTGGGATTAATTGCTACCCTTTCGGCAGGAATCGGACTTTTTGTCAATTATCGCAATTCTCAAGCGGAAATGCGACTGACTCAGGAACGTCTGATTACCGAGTGCTTCTCGAAAGCTGTCGAGCAAATCGGTAATACTAAAGAGGAGGTGGTAATTGGCGGCATTTATTCCCTAGAGCGAATTGCCAAAGATTCTCCCAAGGATCAATGGACAATTATGGAAGTGCTGACTTCCTACATTCGTAAAAATTCCCCCATTCCCTCGAATATTGAACAACTGGAGCCAGCGGCAAGAGAGAAAGCCTTAGAAAAGCTCCCTTCCGTGAGTATTCCAGTTCAGGCCGCTTTAACGGTAATCGGCCGGCGTAAAGTTGAGAATGACCAAGCTGGGGATAATTTGGCTGGAACAACTGACTTTAATAAAACTAAATTTCTTGATTTAAGTCGGACAAATTTGAGGGAAGCCTACCTCAACGGAGCCTACCTCAACGGAGCCAACCTCGACGGAGCCAACCTCGACGGAGCCATCCTCTACGGAGCCATCCTCAACCGAGCCAACCTCAACCGAGCCAACCTCGACGGAGCCATCCTCTACGGAGCCAACCTCAACGAAGCCTACCTCGGGGGAGCTAACCTCGGAGCAGCTTACCTCGACGGAGCCTACCTCGACGGAGCCTACCTCTACGGAGCCGAGCATCTTTATCCAGAACAAATTAAATCGGCCTGCTTTTGGCAAGAAGCAATATACACGGAAGCCAACTGGGATGAAGATAAACAATTATGGGTGGCTGCGGACCGGGAAGCCAATCAACGAGAAATCGAGAAACTCAAAAGGGACAAAAACTCAGATCCGCGAAATCCGATCGATTGTAATACTAAATAGGGTCTGCTGAAAAAGTACGGGCGAAGCATTCGGATAGAAAATCTCCGGTTTCACCGATAGGTTATACTAAATCCGCTGAGTATAGGCTACATATCAGGAGAGGCACTTCTGCAAGGGGAGTGACTGTTAAATTATGACAGATGTATTGGCAGCTGCGTGTAAGCATCCCACCGAAAAACTAATGCGCGGGGGGTTTGGGGGCGGCGCCACGCCCCCAACGGGGGGTTTGGGGGGTAGAACCCCCCAAAAGCTTGGATTGAGAGATAAAAAAGGAATTTAACCCTCGGTTTCCTCTCTGGTTTGGATAAACAGAATCAAGAGGAAAACGGTGGGTACTAGGACGAATAGAATACTAGCGATAAAGCCGAGATTATTTACCTGCATGAGTTAACTCCCTTAAGTGACAACGGATTTGCATTAAAGATTAACTCCTAGAATATCATCCCAGAGGGCGTTGCTGATTTGAGAGGGGAAGTGGGAATTATGAATTATGAATTATGAATTATGAATTGGGAATTGGGAGGTGGGGAAGTGGGGAAGTGGGGAAGTGGGGGAGTGGGAGAAAGGTGGTTATCTTTTCACCCCCTTGGCTCGCGCGTCTTTAATTGGTACTTTTGGATCGGTGGCGATGATGTGAAGATCGATATTTTTCTGCCAGATCAGGCGCATGAGTTTTTGGGTGAAAGAACCTTTGATTAAATGCTTCCAGCGCGATTGAAGGCTCTCCCCGATCACAATCTGGGTGATTCGTTCGCGCTCGGCCACTTCGGCGATCGCTGCGGCCACCTGATAGCTTTTAATCCTTAAGAATTTCCCCTCGAATTCCCGACATAAACGTTCGCAGGTTTCGATATGTAAAGCCTCCTCTTTCGTGAGAAAGCGCTCGGGTTTATCGACGAAAATCACGAAAAATTCCGCGTTCATATACCCCGCTATCCGCGCTCCCCGACGTAATAATCGTAAAGAGTTGGGATAGGTGGAAATACAGACTAATACCCGTTCGTGAACGGGACAGGATTGACCGATAAATTTTGTTGAATTACTCGCTTCTTCTTCCACCGTATCGGCCACTTCGCGCAGGGCGAGTTCCCGGAGGGCGATTAAATTACGCCATTGAAAGAAATTATTTAAAGATGGTTGGATCTTTTCGGGAGCGTAGATTTTTCCCGCTAATAATCTTTCCTCTAGGGTTTCGGGAGTAACATCTACCACGATCACTTCATCAGCTTCCTCCAAAATTCGATCGGGTATTCGCTCCCGCACCACCACCCCAGTGATTCGGGCGACTAGATCGTTTAAACTCTCAATATGCTGGATATTCACGGTCGAGTAAACATCGATTCCCTGGGATAAAATTATCTCCACGTCCTGAAAGCGTTTCTCTCGCTCCGAACCGGGTGCATTCGTGTGGGCTAATTCATCGATCAGACACAGCTGCGGTGAGCGGGCGATAATCGCTTCTGTATCCATTTCCGAGAGAGTGACTCCCTCTTTCTCTAGGATTTTTCTCGGTACGATTTCCAATCCCTCGGCTTTTTCGGCGGTCTCTTTTCTGCCGTGGGTTTCAAGCAGTCCAATCACCACATCGGTTCCCTGCTTTCTCAGGCTATGCCCCTCCTCCAGCATCTTATAGGTTTTCCCGACCCCCGGGGCCATCCCGATGAAAATTTTATGTCTTCCCCGTCGCACAATTGTCTCCTTTTTGGCAACTTCCCCTATAGATTAATAGTTAGTAAAAGTATAGTCAAATATAGACAGACTGAATTCCATTTCAGAAATTCCCTTCACTTTTACTTCGAGAGATTGATTCTCCTTGGGTGAACTACGCATCTTTCTATCCCATAGCGGTTAAACGCATTTGGGAATGCTTTTCGTAAAATATTGTAGGAACCCATGACATCAGATTGGCAAAGAAATCCTCTATCTATAGTTACTAATTCTGTACGCAAATATTGCATCTAGAATTAGCTTTGTACGCTTTGACCCGTACTGGGTTAACTACGAACCTCTCTATCGGATTCCCGCTAAAGGCGGCCTCTCCGACTACCTTTCTTCCAATATTTA
>NZ_JBHFLL010000139.1:0-9123 GCF_041928595.1 Microcystis sp. BLCC-F209 | reverse complement strand
CGATACTGATTAACCTTTTCTTTCTTCTGGTGTCCCCTAGGTCTGCATACTGTAATTCTTGGGCTGCCCATTTCTCCATTTTTTTGCTTACCTCCACCTTAATTCCTTCTTTCAAAACTATACCTATCAATCGTTTCCCCTCTTTTTAAGTTTCTTCTCTTTTTGTTAAGAAAGATCTGACTAATGGATAGCTTGATAAGGGGGGCTTTGATCCTCCCAACCCCGGCTGCCGCAAATACGGCGGCGAGGATGTCAGGTCTTACTCCACTCGATTAAAGCGCTAGTCAATCCTTCTAGGGTATATTCTCGCGCCTCGATATCAACACGACCAAATAACTCTTGACAGGTTTTTGAAGTTTGCGGACCGATAGAAGCCAGACAAACTTTTTCTAAGAGGGAATTAACCGATAATTCTGCCGTTTCTTGTCGCAATAACTGATAAAAATTCTGGACGGTTTTGGAACTGGCAAAGGTGACTATATCGACTTTCCCATCTCGAAACGCTTCCCAGATGCCACTATCCATGCGTGCCGGACATCCGGAATAATATGCGGCCACTTCCGTCACCTGACCGGCTTTGGCCGTTAATTCCTTAACTAATATCTCTCTCCCTCCCGTTTCCACGCGAGGAAAGAGGAATTTTTGACCCTTAATCGGGTCGGGAAACTCGTTTACCAAGGCATCGGCGACAAAATCCCCCGGGATAAAATCCGCTTTTAATCCTCGTGAGTGCAAAACTTGGCTGGTTTTTTTGCCCACCACGGCGATTTTTACAGTCGCTAAAGCCCTAGCATCTTTTCCCCAAAATGTCAAGCGATCAAAGAAAAAATTAACAGCATTGGCAGAAGTTAAAATCAGCCAATCAAACTCTTGTAACTGAGCGATGGCATCGTCTAAACCTTGCCAACGGTCGGGGGGACGAATCTCTAAAGCGGGCATTTCTAGGACTTCTGCACCTTGATTTTGCAAAATTTCGCTAAATTGACTCGTTTGCTCGGCGGCACGGGTAATAACAATAGTTTTACCGCCTAGGGGTGGGGGAGAGGACATAATCGCCAGATCCACAACTTGACCAATGACCATAATAGAGGGTGAGAGGGACACCCCGGCGGTTTGAGCGAGAATATTTTCTAAAGTGCCGCGCCAAATTTGTTGATCCTTGCGTCCCGCCTGACGGATAATAGCGATCGAGTCGTCAATATTACGCCCATTTTGGTATAATTTCTCGATAATTTGCCCTAAAGACTGACCGGCCATCAATAGCACCAGCGTATCAATTTTAGCTAAAGCTGACCAATCGAGAGACTCGGGATCGTGAGCGCTCAAGACCGCAAAACAGCGACTAATATCCTTTTCCGTCAGGGGAATTCCAGCCAATAAAGGAGCGGCTAAAGCGGAGGAAATACCGGTTATCAGTTCAAAATCACAGTCAGCCTGCTTTAGGGCCAACATTTCAGGATATACTCGCCCAAAAACCCCCGGATCACCACTTTTAAGCCGAATAACTCGTTTTCCCTCTTGACAATAATTAACCAGTATCCGATTAATCTGATTCTGCTCGGCCCCGGGTTGTCCCCCCCGTTTGCCAACATCGACTAAAACACAGGTTTTCGGCACTAGGGAGAAGATTTGACTATCCACTAGGGCATCATACAGCAAAACCTCGGCCGTGGCTAAAATTGCTCGCGCTTGCAGGGTGAGAAAACTGCTCTGACCGATTCCCGCGCCGAGAAGATAAACTTTACCCCGGGGATGGACGACTGCTGACATAATCGCAAATTTGGGTTTAATCTTTAATCTAGCACTTGGAGAAGATACAAATTACTAACGCAACAAGGGCAGCAGTAAAGTGACGAAATAATATACTAGGGGAGCGGTGAAGACATAACTATCAGTGCGATCGAGTATACCACCGTGACCGGGGATTAACTGTCCGGAATCCTTGACCCCGGCATCGCGTTTCATCATCGATTCGGTCAAATCGCCCAATAAACTGACAATACCAATTAATAGGCCCAAAATTAGGCCCGTCAGCTGCCAATAGGGCCAATCTAAATACCAAGCACCCACCTCGGCCACCGCTATACTGCCTAAAATGCCAAAAAAGGAACCTTCCACGGTTTTTTTGGGACTAATCAGCGATAAACTGGTTTTTCCTAACCATTTTCCCATGATATAGGCTCCGATATCGGCGGCCCAAATGCAACCGAAGGCCAGAAAAGTCACCGTCAAAGCGGCCGGGAATAATTTCGGTTCCATCCACGATTCCGGCCAATATCCCATCAGGGGTAAGTTACTGGCCATGGCCACGGGACTACTTTCCGGGGAAAAACCGACCCGTAAACGAATCCAATAACTGGGTAAGTAACCACCGTAAAACAGACCGAGAATTGAGGTGGAAATGTCGGCAATTGTCGCCATTTTTGGCTGAAAGAGCAGATAAAAACAAATTAACGCCCCGGCCAGGGGAAACATGGCATCGGTGAGGGGGGCTGCCATAGTTGCCGTCAGCAGTAGTAATTGTGAAACTACGAGAGTGGTTTTAGCGGCCGGTTCAATGCCTTTGGCGCGAACTAAGCGAAAATACTCTAATTGTCCCAAAAAGACGATAACACCGATGCCGAGGGTGAAATACCAACCCCCAACGATAATAATTCCCAGTGCGAAGGCAATAGCAAAAATAGCGCTGACAATGCGTGGCCAAGGCATGGTTAATCCAGAAAAGTTAGGCGGCATTGTTTTAATTATATAGATTAAGAAAACTTTATGGAAGGTTATCCACAATTAAAGTTTATCGCCGCTCAGGATAAACATGGGATCAACGGCGGCAAAAATTTGGTGAATACCCCTAGTTTCTAGGCGATTTACTGCCGCTTGGACAATCTCGATATTACGCGCCTGTAAATTAGAAAAGCCTTCGGAAAATTGATAGAGGGTTTCTAAGTTATTGGCCGTGGCCACGATGCGGCCGTTGGGTTTCAGGTATTGCCACACTTCTTGCAGGACCGATTTAATCGGTTTGCCGCCCTCGATACAGACGCGATCGGGTGCTAGGGATATATTGGGCAGACAATCCGGGGCGCTGCCTTCAAAAACCGTAACATTTTTTACCCCGAAGCGATCGCAATTACGGCGGATTAAACTGGCCACTTCTTCATCCCTTTCAATGGCAATAATCGGACTATTGGGGCATAATAAGCCAATTTCAACGGGAATAGTGCCGGTTCCTGCGCCGATATCCCAGAAAACCCCCCCATCACCTAACCGCAAAGCGGAAATCATCAATAATCTCACCTCGCGTTTACTCAAGGGAATCCCGGGCAAACGTTCAAACAGTTCATCGGGAATACCGGGGGTTTTATATAACCAAGTCATGGGGGGTCAATTATTGAGAAGCTTCACTACCAAGCATTATTATATAAATTTGTCCAATTTTCTTTATTAAGTAAACGGGGACTTTTCTAGGGATAAAACCCTGATTATAGAGACTTCCTACCGCATCACAGTTATCCTCAACTACCCAGAGGTGATGTTTTTCAGCAAAAGCCATCACCGCTTCTAAATTAAACCGATTTCCCAGGGTAAGCTAAGACGCATTTAAAGCACTTATTCTTAAGATTAGCCGAATCTCCCCCAATCCCTTTACTGTTGCCTCTTGCCTCTTGCCTCGTCTCAACAAGCAATTTAAATGCTTAACAGCTTATGAGCGATCATAATCGCTTTAGTCTTCTCTGACAAGGCCGGTTCTAGCTGCTCGATGTCGAGGTCATAACCGGGTAATTTAACGTCTAAAAAGACGGGAATTAGCTGATTTTAAAAGTGGGATTAACTGTGGTCGGGAAACCGGCGGCGACGGTAATGACTTCATACCCCAGTTTAAGTTGTTTTTCCCCTAGTTTAGGGGAAGTTAAGGCACTTAAGGCCACTAAATTGGCCGAAGAGCAAGAATTGTGTGCAATAGACCTCTTGCAAAAATCAAAAATCTGACCTTAGGTGAGGAGTCAGGCGCCAGTAGTCAGGAGTCAGGAGAATTAAGAATGAGCATTAATCAATTAAATGCTCTATTTAGAGATTTTATGCAATTTTATGTCTATTTTTCTCATTTTTGCACTCTCGAAAATTAATTATGCAAGAACTCTAATATCTGTCTAAAAAAATTTTGTCAAGCGAGTCTATCCAGTTTATTGCTAAACAGTCTCTTAAATCTTATGGCAGTTATCTTCATGGTGAGGTAGAAAGTTTCCGTTTTGGGGAGTCGGTCGTCCGTAGTCAGCAATAAGCTGTACTGCCTTAAAACCGCGCACGGGAAATTTTAGTACAAATGCTACCCACCTCTCCTTGTTCATAGACAGTCTTAACAAGTGTTTTAGATAGTCAACAGCTTACTGCTAATGATTACCTCACCTTGGCGGTGTATTATTGACAATATTGAGCGCATAAAGGCGAAAACGCTCTAGATCGGCTTGCAGGGTTGATTCTACCACTCGACCGAGGAAAAGATTATCCATCAATTTTCCTAACCAACCAGGTATAGCATAGGCTGCTGTCAGTCGCACAATACTCCTACCATGACGGTCATAAAAACGAATTGCCCCGCGGTTAGGCAACCCGTCCACGGATTCCCATTGAATCATCTGATGGGGGACAATTTTCAGTATCCGTGACAACCAAGTAAATTCTAAACCACCACTGGCTAACTTCCAACGGGAAAGCTCTGGCTCCTCCTCGAGAATTTTCACCGATTCGATCCATTTCATCCAGTGGGGCATTTGTTCTAAATCTGACCAGAGCTCCCAAACCAGATCGATCGGCGCGTCCACTTCTACTTGTACACTATGTTCTAACCAAGTCATTCGTTAATTCTGGCGATGCTGAATATTTCTATGATAACGGCTATTAGTCTTTAGTCTTTAACTCAATGATAAAATAAAAACAATCTTCGAGGTCTAATTTTACTATGTTAATCAGAAAACTGCTCGAATGTGAGGAATTCATCGCCGGTGATCATACCCGATTACGGGAGTTATTGCATCCCGATAAACAGCCGTTAAATCTACGTTATAGTTTAGCCCATGCCCAGGTAGATGTGGGGGAAACTTCTACTCCCCACGCTTTAAAAACTGCGGAGGTTTATTATATTCTGCAAGGACAAGGGGAAATGCACATCGATGAGGAAGTGCAATTAGTGACCGTCGGTGCTGCCATTTATATACCTCCTCTGGCTAAACAATATATTCATAATTGTGGGGAGGAACCCTTAGTTTTTTTGTGCATTGTTGATCCCGCTTGGCGAGTGGAAGACGAAATTATCTTTGAGTAAAACTAATGAATATTGGCATTATCGGACTGGGCTTAATCGGTGGTTCCTTGGGGTTAGATTTTCGATCACAAGCTTATAAGGTTTTGGGAGTTTCCCGTCAACAATCCACCTGTGATATCGCCGTAGAAAAAGGAGTGGTAGACGAATCCAGCACCAGTTTAGAATTATTGGCTACTGCCGATTTAATCTTTATCTGTACTCCCATACATTTAATTGTGCCAACTTTGCACAAATTAACTCCCTATTTAAAACCCCAAGCCATTGTCACCGATGTGGGATCGGTTAAAGGGGCAATCGTCGCCAATTGTAGTCAATTGTGGCCCAATTTTGTCGGTAGTCATCCTATGGCCGGGAAAACCGAACAGGGAATTAATGCAGCACAATTGGGTTTATTTGTCAATACCCCCTATCTGATTACTCCCCTTGAATCTACCCCTAACTTTGCCCTAGAAATCCTAACTAAAATAGTACACAAGTTAGGCTGTAAAATTTACTATTCCTCCCCCGAAGAACACGATCGAGCCGTGGCCTGGATTTCCCATCTGCCAGTAATGATTAGTACCAGTTTAATCCAAGCTTGCGCGCAAGAACAAGACCCGAATATTCGCGAATTAGCGGAAAATTTAGCTAGTTCTGGTTTTCGCGATACCAGTCGCGTCGGTGGTGGCAATCCCGAATTAGGTTTAATGATGGCTCAATACAATCGTCAAGCTTTATTGATAACCTTGGCAAATTATCGGCAAAATCTTGATCAAATTATTGACTATATTGCAGGAGAACAATGGCAGGAACTAGAGAAAATTCTCATTTCTAGTCAGCAATATAGAGACGATTTGATTCAACAAAAATAACATTTTGCCCAGTTACGGCTCTCCCAGCTTTGGTGGGTAAAATGTATTTTAAGATACATTTATCCTAGCGAGGGGGTGGAACGAACCACAAAGACACAAAGGACACAAAGATCGATCGATCCTATGTCAATTAAACTTATCACACAGAACCTAGAAGAGCCCAGTTACTAAACCGATAAAATTATATGACCACCTTTTTTGAATTTGAGTCCGAATTTGTTGACTCCTTACGTTGTATCCCGATGACCGTAAGAATGAAACTAGATACCTGTGGAGTTAAATTAAAATTATCCCATTGGATGCAGTTAACTCAACCAGAAAGAATGGTATTAGTTAATATGGCTTGTACGACGGCAGCAGAAGCCAAAATCTATCGAGATTTTCTGCAAAAATTAATCACCGAAAAAACTGGCACTCCCCCGGGAGAACTAGCGATAGATCCCCATCCTCCTTGGCTAGATGATAGCCAGATTCCCGATACAGTCCTAGAAAAAGCCCGAGAATTCCAGATCGAAATTAGTTTAGAACAATGGCAAAAATTGCCACCCTCCCAACGGTTTGCCCTGATTAAACTCAGTCGTCCTAGCCACGAAAATCTTAACTTTTATCCTGCGCTGAAAGAGTTCCATATAGTCGATGACTAATTTCTTCCTATCTTACTGTCATGACAAGCAAAAAGGCGATCAAGTGGATAAATTATTATGTTAGACCAGATAAATCTCGAATTAAAACGGGGGGAATAGCGGATGATAGCCAGTTTAATTAGTGCCAGCAAAGGTGAGGTTTTCGGCTATGGTAAACCTTAACGCGACTTAATCCAGGGGGATAAAATTAAATAAATTGCCGCTCTGGGGATTGGTCAGTTCTCTTAATAAAAATGATAATTAACGAACTATTATTGGAAAATAATTAGACAGTTTCCATCCAGTCAAAAACTTGATTCAATTGCGACAAATCGATTAACCCGTACTGCCATAAAACCATCGGTAATGAACCCACCGATGCTTCACAGAGACGCAGGGCCATATCGAGGGAACGGGGGGAAATTGCTAATTTTTCCAAGAGAAAAAGGCGGAGTTGTTTTTGTTGATGAGCTTCCATGATTAAGTATCATTTGTAACGATAATCGGATTATTGAATAACTTATCCTCTATTAAAAAGAGATACTTCCCTCACGGGGATCACCCAATTGGGTGATTTTGTCTAGCAATTAGAATAATTTAAGGATTTATCCATAATATGTCCTACTATCCCGAAATTGCGAGTGGGGATATCAACACTTCCTCGACGTAGAAAAATGAGAAAGGGGAACTTTTGGGATAAGCTATTGATAACCTAGTTTTTGCCCGAGTGGGAGAGAATTGCCCCCAATGAGTCATGCTCCTCAAGTTTCCGTAATTATTCCTTGCTATAATCAAGGTTCCTATCTCGATGATGCGATCGCATCTATTTTGGTACAAACATACCAAGATTTTGAAATCCTTGTCATTGATGATGGCTCCACAGAACCGGAAACCATCGAGATTTTACAAGATTATCAACAGCCAAAAACCCGGATCATCCGCACAGAAAATCAAGGGGTTGCCACAGCGAGAAATCTAGGAATTGCCCAAGGACAAGGAACCTATATTCTTCCCCTTGATGCCGATGATAAAATTGCCGATTCCTATCTAGAAAAAGCGGTTACTTTGCTAGAAGGTAATCAGCAATTAGGGATAGTTTATTGCGAAGCGGAGTATTTTGGGGATAAACAAGGAACTTGGCCGCTGCCTGAGTATAAATTTCCCGATATATTAGTAGATAATATGATATTTTGCTCCGGTTTGTTTCGGAAATCTGATTGGGAAACTGTGGGGGGCTATAATACTAATTTAATTTATGGTTGGGAAGATCACGATTTTTGGTTATCTCTGATCGAATTAGGTCGAGAAGTCTATCGTATCCCGGAAGTGTTATTTTTCTATCGGCAAAAAGCTGCTTCTATGAGTCGCTCAATGACCGCAGAACAATATATTTATTCCTATACCCAACTTTTTGATAATCATCCCCAACTTTACTCCCAAAATATCCAAGCCATTTTTGCTGCTTTGGTCACCTTAAGAGTCGATATATTCGCTCAGTTGGAACGGGCCAGAGAACGAATTAAACAATTAGAAATTAATGAGCAAGAATTGCAACAAGAATTGCAAAAAACCCAATTGGATTATCGAGAAGCTGACAGTAAAATAGCCGCCATGCAAAAAAGTAAATTCTGGCAAATGAGAAGAGCTTGGATTAAAATGCAAAAATTGCTAGGATTGCTGGAAAAAGACCCTATTTATTCTTAATGGGACTTAAACGATCAACAAAGGCCGATAATTTTCGGCTCTTTTGGATTTGGTGGGTAAAATGTATTCTGAGATACAGTCCTGCTGGCGAGGGAGTGGAGGGAACCACAGAGACACAGAGGACACAAAGATCGATCCTATGTAAGTTAAACTTATCACACAGAACCTAGAAGAGCCTAATTTTCTGGAAACATAGTCTTTAAAGCCTTGTCTGGCAAGACTCCTAAGAATGATCAGCACTGATTATCACACAAAGTCGAGGAGAGCCCAAATATTTAGGAACGGTGGTGATTATTAGAGCTAAAATCAGCAACTTCGGAAAAGCGAAATATGGACAGTCCAGAATCTAGGCAGCCGCACTGTAATAAGGCGAAGGCAGACTCGGATAAACTCGCCGGATGTGGCGGAAGACTTCTTCCGTTTTTTCTTCCACTTCTTCTTCCGTGTAGAGATCGACGGGTAAACCAGTATTATCGCTGTATAACTGAACTTTCCCCATACATATATACTACAATAGCCGAAAACCCTTATCCATCAATGGATGCACCCGCTTAACTTTTCTTAATGTACCCATGTAATTTGTAACATTTCTTAATGGACAAGAATTCTCTCCATTTGCTAAAAT
>NZ_JBHFLL010000138.1:0-8829 GCF_041928595.1 Microcystis sp. BLCC-F209 | reverse complement strand
TGATTAGCTCGCTCTAGATCAAAAACAATTGACAAAAATCGTCCAATGTCTTTCTCTATAAGGGTTCCATCTCTTATAACCCCCGTCCATTACATAACACAAACCGAAGAACCATAATTCATAATTCATAATTCATAATTCCCACTCCCCCCACTTCCCCACACCCCACACCCTGCCTTTCACTGATTACTGATTACTGTTTACTGATAAATGATAGAGGATTTCACCTCTAAAAAATAGCGTCGATACAATTCATAGCCTGGTACTACTTTATCTCCTGATTGTTTGAGTAGCCCCATACTGCTGAGTTTGTAAGCGAGAATTGGGTCTAATTGTACGGGTTCCACCGCGCTCATCACCCGATCGAGGGCTTTTGCTAGTTCAGGCTGTTGTTCTAATACTGCCCAATGGCGCCGCAGGTGATGGGCATAAATCCCCGTGACGGAGGTGGCACTGGTTAATATTTGCGTCATGGTTATTTCCTCCCGACTGAGATAGTAGAGGGCAGTTTGTACCAAAGCCGGATGTCCTCCCACTAGCTCCGTCAATTGTTTGACTTTTTCCTGATTTTCCCAGGTGAGTTGATAACGTTGGGCTAATTGTAATACCTCCTCAAGACTAAAATGACTTAACTGTGCGGGGAATCCCACGTTAAAGGGGGATTGATTGAGCTGCAGGGGAACATAAATTTCCGTGGAATGGACGACGATAAGACGGAGTTTTTGCCAAATAGGTAGGGTTTTGGCTTCTTCGTACCAAGAACGCAGCAGCGGTAAAAAATCCTTGGCCACCTGGGGATGTTCAAAAATCTGATTAAGTTCATCAAGAGCCAGGACAATGGGGGCGGTAATCGATTCCAGGAGATAGTCTTGAATGTAAACCGTACAGCTAATCTTGCTGCCTAAATCCTCATCCCAATACTCATCTAATTGCGGTTTTAACTGTAGTTGACGGGCGGCATTGGCACACAACCAGCGCAAAAACTGGTTTAAATCAGCCAAAATCGTCTGGTCCACCTGTTCTAAGTTCAAACTCACCGTGCGGTAGCCTTGCTGTTTGGCAAAATCGAGCATTCTCAAAAGTAGGGAAGTTTTGCCCATTTCTTTGGGAGCTTTTATCCGCACTAAAGCCCCCGGTTTCTTGATTTCCTGCCTTATCTGTTCTTCGAGGGGAAGACGTTCTAAATAAAATGGGGAACCAAGGGGAACTGCTCCATTGGGATAGGGGGGTAATGTGTCCAATTTTTCGCTCTTGGCTGCCGAATTAACCGGAATTTTGTCTTCAGGGGGTGTTTTTAGCTGAAAATTCAGGGCGGCTATTTCTTGCCAGTCGAGGCATAATCGACGACAAATTTGTTCAAAAGTGGCTTGTTCTACCGGTTTACCAGTCAGGAAGTTACTGACAATAGACAGACTAAATTCAGCTTCTTTAGCTAAGGAGCGTTGACTGCTAAAGCCCTGCTTTCTCACGGCTAATTTGACTTGATTGAGGCAGTGTTGTTGTACTCTTAGATGGCCCGACATGGAATCTCTCATAAGAATTGGGGTGTAGGGTGTGGGGTGTAGGGTGTGGGGTGTAGGGTGTGGGGTGTGGGGTGTGGGGAGTTTTCTCAGTGAACTGATAACTGATAACTGATAACTGATAACTGATAACTGACTTCTAACCCAATGGTAGATGTTGGATTTTGCAGGAGTTCTATTTTTCGACAAGTATAAGCAAAAATTATCTATTAGCCCCAAAAGCTTGAGAATATTTAAATTAACATTTCGCAATATTTATAAATTCTTAAGAATTAATTGAGAAAGATTTTTATTTAATAACGATTTTACAATGGTTACAGCGATTTGATAGAATTTCATAGTGGGTTGTTCTGTGCTTTTTTGGGCAACAATGGTTGAAACCCTGGCCACACCTACAGGGTAATCCGAATTAAGACGGGTAAATCAGTCAATTTCACCCACAACGATGATCTTTTTTTTGTGTAGTTTTATTGCAAAAAAAAAGTTTTTTTGACAAAAAGCAGAAAGTATGAATTATGAATTATGGTTCTTCGGTTTGTCCTACGCAACCTACCTAATCTTAAGAATAAGCACTTTAAATGCGTCTTAGCTTAACTGATAACTGATAACTGATTTTAACGGGATAATTTAGTCAACAATTCCAAGAGTTTTTTACTATTAGGAGTCAGGAGAGTTCGACGATAGGCATCGGCGGCCTTTTTAATCGCTTCCGCTTGGGTGGGATAGGGATGAATAACAGTAGAGAGTTTACTCAGTCCGATTTTAGCAACCATAGCGGTGGTAATTTCGGAAATCATCTCACCGGCGTGGGTGGCGACGATAGTGGCTCCTAAAATTTGGTCGGAACCTTGTTTGTGAATAATTTTTAAAAAACCTGCTGTTTCCCCATCAGTGATAGCTCGATCGACTATACTCAAAGGAATTTTAATAGTATTAGTGACCAATCCCCGGGCCTGTGCCTGGGTTTCATCCATGCCGACACGAGCGATTTCTGGGTCAGTGTAAGTGACCCAAGGCATAACTAAATTACTGAGCTTATAGCGTCCGAAACCGAAGGGAGAAAAGAGGGTATTTTTAATCACAATACGGGCGGCCGCATCGGCGGCATGGGTAAATTTCCAATCCATACAGATATCACCGGCCGCATAAATTTTCGGGTTAGTAGTTTGCAGATAATCATTAACTTTGACTCCCCGACGAGTATCGTATTCCACGGCCACCGCTTCTAAATTTAATCCTGACAGATTAGGCCCCCGGCCGGCAGCGACTAAAATCTCGTCAACGGTGATAGTTGCTCCTTGACCGTTGCTTGTATATTCAATGGTTTTACCCCGCTCATTTTTTCTCACCCGTTCAATTTGGCAGCAGAGAATTAACTGCATTTCTTCCCGCAGCAAAGTATTCTCAATAATTTCGGCTGCTTCTGGGTCTTCTTTATTCAAAAGATGGGAGTGGTTATGAAATAAAATCACCTGCGTGCCTAAGCGTTGAAAAGCTTGGGCTAATTCACAACCAATCGGCCCGCCACCGATAACAGCTAATCGGGGAGGTAATTTTGTTAGGGAAAAAATTGTTTCATTGGTATAAAATCCCGCCTCTTTTAGTCCGGGGATATCAGGATGAAGGGACCTAGTACCAGTGGCAATGACGGCTTTTTTATAAGCGAGGGTTTTTCCTGCCACTTCCACGGCATTTTGTCCTAAAAAACGAGCGCTACCCAAGAAGACATCGATACCTAGTTTTTGGAAACGTTGCACCGAATCATGATGACTAATATCGGCGCGAATTTGCCGCATTCTGGTCATGACTCTGGCAAAATCTACCCTAGTATCCCCAATATCAATTCCTAATTTTTTGGCTTTCTCAATTTCCCCGATAATTCTAGAGGAACGAATCAGACATTTAGAAGGAACACAACCGAAATTGAGGCAATCTCCCCCCATGAGATGTTTTTCCACTAAAGCCACTTTTAAACCTATATCTAAACCCGCCGCCCCCGCTGCTACAACTAAACCCGCAGTACCCGCACCGATGACGACTAAATCATAACAATCTTGGGGTTGTGGATTGACCCAATCGGCAGGATGAACATAATTAACTAATTTTTGATTATGTTCGTCCACTGGGAGAACATTAACTTCCCTAGAGCTATTTTGAAACATAATAAAGTAGTTATCTTAATGGTGAGATACGAAGTTTTCGTTTTGGGGAGTCAGGAGATAGGAGTCAGGAGTCGGGAGATAGGTTTTAGGTTTTGGGGTTTTGGGTTTTGGGGTTTTAGTTCAATTTCCCCACTTCCCCACTTCCCCATTCCCCCACTTTCCCAACCCCTGACTGATAAATGATTACTATTCACTGATAACTGATGTCAGGGCCTGACGGGCAATTTTTGTGACGTAGAGGGTGACAGCAACGGTAGCGATAAAACCGCTCAGGCGAATAGTCCATTGTAAAACTGGGTTAGTGGCTGGTGCCGAGGTCCCGATAGTGGCAAGATTGCCCGCTAAAGAGCCAATATAAACATACATTATCGTCCCCGGAATCATGCCCGCGGAACCTAGTAGATAATCTTTCAGGGAAACCCCGGTGACACCATAGGCATAATTGAGCAGATTAAAGGGAAATACGGGAGATAAACGGGTTAAAAGCACTATTTTTAAGCCTTCTCTCCCCACAGCTTCATCGATAGCTTGAAATTTACTATTACCTTGAATTTTTTCCGCCACCCAACCCCTAGCCAGATAACGTCCCACCAGAAAAGCGGCAGTAGCGCCGATAGTTGCCCCGATAAAGACGTAAAAAGAGCCTAAAACCAGGCCAAAAACCACACCAGCCCCTAAAGTCAGGATTGAACCTGGAAAAAAGGCCACAGTAGCTAGAATATAGATAATTATAAACGCGATCGCTCCTACGGCTCCCAAACTATCCACCCAAGTTAAGGCATCGAAAAGAATAGTTTGAGGATTAAAACCTGTGGAGGGACTGGATTCGAGGGCAAAAGCGGGGGGAGTAGTCAGGAAAAAAACAAGGCTAAATGTAGTTATTGACAGTAAATGCCTGATAATCACAGTTTTTCCTAAGGGCAAAAACTTGGAAATAATCATAAAAAGTCCCTATAAGGCATGAAAAAAGAGAGATTGAACTATAGAAGCGAATTAAATAGAACTGGGGCTATTCTACCCCGATTATCATTGTTTAGACCAGAAAGCCAATCCTGAAAATTCCCAGAAAATCCCCCTCTCTCCGAGAAGATAAGACAAGCAACAGCCCGATAATTTTTGCTGTTTACCTGATAAGCTAGGACGCATTTTAACCGCCTATCCTTAGATTAGCTGAATCTCCCCTAATCCCTTTACTTTTGCCTCTTGCCTCTTGCCTAATCTCAATAAGCAATTCAAATGCGCGGGCAGCCTATTACACCTTGCCGTCTCTGGGGAAAAAATGTCACAATTAGAAATAATTAGCATTGGATATAGCAATCAATCTATGAAAATCCTCCCCAAGGTCAAAGCCCCTACCTTCCTGCAAATGGCACAATGGATCATTAATCCCGTAGCTTTTATGGAAAATGCCGCCCGCAAGCATGGCGATATTTTTAGCACAAAAGTGGGTTTAACTGTAGATAATTTTATCTTTGTCAGTAGTCCTTCGGCCCTACAACAAATTTTAACTAATGACCGTAAACAATTCTCGGCCCCGGGGGAAGCCAATCGGATTATTGCCCCGATTATTGGTGATTATTCCGTCGTCATGTTAGACGGGGACATCCATAAAAAACGTCGTCAGCTTTTATTGCCACCTTTTCACGGGGAAAGAATGCGTTTCTACGGCGATTTAATCCGCGATATTACCCTGAGAGTAATGGCAGAATTGCCCGAAAATCAACCTTTTAAAGCCCGTTCAGCGACCACAGCGATTGCTTTACAAGTAATTATGGAGGCAGTTTTTGGAATTAGTCAAGGGGAACGTTATCAAACCCTGAAAAAAATTCTGGCTGAAATGCTCGATATTTTTAACTCTCCAGTGATGGCTTCTTTGTTATTTTTCCCAATTTTGCGGGCTGATTTTGGTGCTTGGAGTCCCTGGGGAAAATACCAGCGTTTCCAAGAAAAAATTGATGATATTATCTATACAGAAATTGCCGAAAGAAAAGCTAATCCTAACCCCAATCGTACCGATGTTTTATCACTACTGATGTCGGCCCAGGATGAAGAAGGCAACCCGATGAGCGATAAGGAATTGCGCGATGAATTAATGACCTTATTATTCGCTGGTCATGAAACCACAGCCACCGCTATGTCTTGGGTGCTATACTGGACTCATCGCTATCCAGAAATTAAAGCAAAAATTCTGCAAGAAATAGCCACTTTAGGAGATAATCCTAACCCCATTGACATAACTCGATTACCCTATCTTTCGGCGGTTTGTTCGGAAACTTTACGCATTCATCCCGTGGGAATGTTAACTTTTCCGCGAGTAGTGCAAGAACCGGTAGAACTAGATGGTTATCCTTTAGAAAAAGGTACAATTCTTATGGGTTGTATTTATCTAGCTCACCACCGGGAGCAAACTTTCCCCGATTCCCATACTTTTAAACCAGAACGCTTTTTAGAAAAACAATTCACCCCCTACGAATATATGCCTTTTGGTGGTGGAGCGCGTCGTTGTATCGGGGAAGTTTTAGCCATCTACGAGATGAAAATCGCTATCGCCACAATTTTGGCTAATTATCAGTTAACTCTAGTTAATAATACCCCCGAAAAACCCAGTCGCCGCGGTGTCACCCTTGCTCCCTCGCGAGGAGTTCCTATGGTCTTAAAAGGACGACGGGAACCTCTGGTGACTGCCCCCATGCTCGCCGAAATTTCTTAAAAAAACTGACAAACTATTGTACAATCAGAGTTGTGGTATCATATATCATAACTCTGCTTTTTTGTCAATAAAATTGGGGATAATTATGGTCTTAATTCGTTTAGCTAAATCTTGGCAAATTTCCGAAAATGAAGTTACTTCCGAAAGTGTTTATTTTAACCGTCGTCGCTTTTTACAGGGGTTAATCGGGTCAGGAATTGCGGGTAGTTCCCTATTATTAACCGCTTGTGGTAAATCCTCCTCCTCGGAAGCTTTAGAAAAAAGTTTGCAATTACCTAAAATTGCAGGGTTCAGCAAGAATCCGAATTTTTTAACGGTAAATCGCCCCATAGTTGCCGAAACTGTAGCGGGGAGATATAACAATTTTTATGAGTTCGGAGGGGGGAAAAATATCTGGTTAAAAGCGCAGAAATTACCGACGAATCCCTGGACGGTAGAAGTGGGAGGATTGGTAAAAAATCCCCAGACCTACGATATAGATACTATAAAAAAAACCTTCCCTCTCGAAGAAAGAATCTATCGTTTTCGTTGTGTGGAAGCTTGGTCAATGGTGTTACCTTGGCTGGGTTTTCCCATGAGTGCTTTAATCGCAGCGGTGGAACCAAAACCAGAAGCTAAATTCGTCCGTTTTACCTCCTTTTATGATCCCGAAATTACCAAGGGGCCAGGATTACATTTAGGAGCCTTACCCTGGCCCTATACAGAAGGTTTAAGAATTGAAGAAATGGCCAACGAATTAGCTTTCTTTGCTGTGGGAATTTTCGGACATGATTTACCGAAACAACACGGCGCACCCTTGCGAATGGTTATTCCTTGGAAATACGGTTTTAAAGGAGCAAAATCGATAGTAAAAATTGAATTTACCGCCAAACAACCCGCCACCTACTGGAACACAATTGACGCTCATGAATACGATTTTGAGGCTAATGTTAACCCCAGTAAACCCCATCCCCGTTGGTCGCAAGCAACGGAGAAATTTATCGGCAGTAGAAGTGATTTATCTTGGGAAATTATCGAAACTCTGCCCTATAATGGCTACGGTGAATATGTGGCTAGTTTGTATAGTTAATTTTGATGATTATCCGCGTTTTATTCAGTTTAACTAAGTATCTATGGACAATAAAACTCTGTACGAACAAGACTTTTATCTCTGGATTAGAACTACTATTAATCAACTGCAAGCCAGACAGTTTGAGCGGGTAGATTTAGATAATTTACTGGAGGAGTTAGCAAGTATGGGAAGGAGTGAAAAACGCAAAATCGAAAATCTTTTGATTCAATTGCTGGTACATTTGCTGAAACTAACCTACTGGACAGGAGAAAAAGCTAGAAATGAGGGTCACTGGAAAGGGGAAATTAGAAACTTTCGCCGACAAATAATCAAAGAAGTTAAAGATAGCCCTAGTCTCAAACCCTATCTTTTGGAAATCTTTGAGGAATGCTATCAATTTGCCAGAAAAGATGCTAGTGATCGCTCTCAATTACCCCTCGATACTTTCCCCGCTATTCCCCTTGGTTCCCTTGAACAAATTCTCGATGAAGATTGGTTTCCCACTAATAACCATGAGTAATATCTAGAGGTCAATTATGGACAATAAAACCCTGTACGAACAAGACTTTTATCTCTGGATTAGAACTACTATTAATCAACTGCAAGCGAGACAGTTTGAGCGGGTAGATTTAGATAATTTACTGGAGGAGTTAGCAAGTATGGGAAGGAGTGAAAAGCGCACAATTAAAAGTCTGTTAACCCGATTATTAGAACATTTACTTAAGCTCAAATATTGGGCGGCAGAAAGAGAGAGAAACGAAGGTCACTGGAAGGGAGAGATTAGAACTTTTCGTCTCGATATATTAGATGAACTTAAAGATAGTCCTAGTCTGAAACCTTATCTTTTGGAAATTTTTGATGAATGTTATCTTTCAGCCCGAAAAAATGCCAGTGACCGCTCTCAATTACCCCTCGATACTTTCCCCGTTATTCCCATTGGTTCCCTTGAACAAATTCTCGATGAAGATTGGTTTCCTGCGGGCGATAATCTGGATTAGGCTGCTCCACACTGCTGTAACAAAAAACAACTATCCACCGATAGCGATCGCTAAAAGTCGAATAATTGTAAGTTTTTGTCAAGGGGTGCGGTCAGATCGAAGAATCATTGCTAGAATGAGCCTAATTGTCAGGAATTTAGTTAAACAAGGTTTTTGGCAATATGCTAATCTGGCTAACAAGCTTTTGGGCGTGATAAGCTAAAACGCACTTAAACCACCTAAAATAGAAATAGTAACTTGAGAAAATTCCTACTTATGCCAGCCAAAGATTTCCTAGACTTAGAAGAAAAGAAAAACTTACAAAAAGCTCTTAAAGAAGAAGAAAGAGCAGAGGTTAGGGAAAGAATTTTAATGTTTCTCTTGCTAAACGACGGAAAAACTCAACGAG
>NZ_JBHFLL010000137.1:0-9701 GCF_041928595.1 Microcystis sp. BLCC-F209 | reverse complement strand
TGTTGGGTAAAACTTTTAGACCTTTTGCCCATCAAAAAGTGCCGACCCTTGGAGTGATTGGGGGGAAAATTCAGGTACTTTTTCCCTGAAAATTAGATAATTGACCAGATGAAAATCTGTAAAACCCTACACCCTACACCCTACACCCTACACCCTACACCCAGAAAAAACTTTTTGCCGCAAACCCTACTTATCTGGAATGGCTTGATTAGTGACTAGGCCACCGAGACCCGGAATAATTTAGCTGTAGCCCTAAAGATAAAACTTAAATATCCAAGGAGAAAATTCATGACTGCCACGACTGACAATAATTCCAATCAACCTCTCGTTAGTTTGCGGGAAATACAAGAACTTTCCATGGCAATTACCGCCAAAAGCCTCAATCCCGCCATGCTAACGGTTGATTTCCTCAAATATTCGGGAATAGTTCCCCCCGACTGGGAATTAAATGGCCAGCCGGCACTCAATCCTAATTACGCTCAAGTTAATTTTCAAAATGGTATCAGCATCGTCGCCCAACCTCGGAAAATTACCTTTGTGGAGATAATTAACTCTCCCGATAGCCTGAACCTGAAACTGCCAGAAATTGTTGGTTTATATCTAGATAAACTCCCTTTGGCCGAATATCAAGCCCTGAGTATCGCCCCGAAAAGCATTGTTCCTCTCCCTAGTAGCCCCGATGCCGCTAAAAAATATATCACCGAAACCCTTCTGGCCCCCGGTCCCTGGCACAATTTCGGCACAGCCCCCCTACAAGCCAGCATAAATCTACTTTATCAGTTAGAAACCTCTCAGCTATCCGTGGCGATTAACGAGGCAAAATTGCAATTACCCGATGGCAAAACTTTGGGAGCATTGTTATTTGCCGGTAACTTTAACTATAATCTGGCCGAGGGCAGCAATCGATTAAATCTGCTCAAACAATATCTGGGACAATGGCAAAAAGATCTAGAGATTTTCCGAGAATTAGTCACCCAGCGTTTTCTGGAAAGACAAGTCCCAGTTTTCCCCTCTAATATCAATCTGCCCTCATGACCCAAGGTGGACTGTAATCAGTAATCAGTCAATACTTGCCGATAACCTAAAACACATCCACCCCCGCAAAGCCTTGTATTTTGGCATTAGCGGCTTCCCCACAGCTGCGCGGGGTGGGGAATAATTTTCCCGGGTTAGCTAAACCTTTGGGATTAAAACAGTCCCGCACATAGCCCATAGTTTCTAAGTCAATCTCGTTGAACATGGCGGGCATATAACAATTTTTATCGATGCCGATACCGT
The DNA here is from genome assembly GCF_041928595.1 of Microcystis sp. BLCC-F209. NCBI lineage: Bacteria > Bacillati > Cyanobacteriota > Cyanophyceae > Chroococcales > Microcystaceae > Microcystis > Microcystis sp. BLCC-F209. Next base: position 8,423 of record NZ_JBHFLL010000137.1, on the reverse strand, counting down.
GTTCCCCCGATAAACTGCCGCCAACCCGCACACAAAGTTTTAGAATTTCACCGCCTAATTCCTCCACTTCTTCCCAGGCACCCTCCACCTTGTTATCGTAGAGAATCAACGGGTGTAAATTGCCATCCCCGGCGTGGAAAACATTGGCGATTTTATAGCCATATTTTTCACTTAAAGCCTTAATTTCCTGAAGAACATAGACCAATTGAGTGCGGGGAATCACCCCATCTTGCACAAAATAATTAGGGCTAATTTTCCCCGCCGCCGCAAAAGCCGCTTTTCTGCCCTTCCAGAGTTTTAAGCGGGTTTCGGCATCATTAGCCGTGGTGATGTTTCTCGCCCCATTTTGACGGCAAATCTCGGCAACCCGATGTTTATTCCTGGCGACTTCTACCCCTAAACCATCCAATTCCACTAATAAAACTGACTCGGCATCCCGGGGATAACAGCCGGTAGCTACCACATCTTCCACGGCGTTGATACTGAGATTATCCATAATCTCCATCCCCGCCGGAATCATTCCCGATTTAATAATATCCGCCACCGCTCGGCCCGCCGCCTCGATACTGGTAAAATCAGCCAGTAAAACACAGATAGATTCCGGAGTTTTCAGGATTCTTAGGGTGATTTCCGTGGCGATGCCTAAAGTTCCCTCGGAACCCACAAATAAACCGGTTAAATCATAGCCCGGTTGTTCCGGTACTGCCCCCCCCACATCGATAATTGAACCATCGGGAAGGACGATTTTTAAGCCCATAACGTGATTGGTAGTGACACCGTATTTTAAACAGTGAACCCCGCCGGAATTTTCCGCCACATTACCACCGATCGAGCAGATAATTTGACTAGAGGGATCCGGTGCGTAATAAAATCCCGCCCCGCTTACCGCTTGCGTCACCCAATTATTAATCACCCCGGGCTGTACCACCACCCTTTGATTATCTAAATCAACCCCGAGAATCTGATTCATCCGCGCCGTGACGATGAGAATCCCCTCTTCTAAGGGTAACGCCCCTCCCGATAGGCCCGTACCTGCACCCCTTGCTACCCAGGCAATCTCGTTATCGTGACAGAGTTTCACCACCGCCGCAATTTCTGCGGTGCTGCGGGGCAGTACCACAAGAGCGGGTCTTTGTCTGTATCCTGTGATACCATCGCACTCATAGGTTAATAATTCATCTTTGCGACGGATGACTCCATCTTTACCGAGGATCGTTTCTAGCTCTTTGATCAGATTGGGGGAGATTTTCGGGGGATTTTTGAGTAACATAGGTTTCAGGGCGGCGGAGTCGCCATAAAATCGCTCTATAGGTGAAAATATCGCAAAAAAGCCAGAAATGAAGCTTTAAAAACTGCTCTCTCCTATTTTAGCACTATAACCCCTTCCTCTCTAGAAATCGGGTCTATCTCGCGCTTGCAGCAATACCGACAATCAGCAATTATCAGTGACTTTTAAATTATTACAGATATATCAGCAGCTGTCTGTAAGCATCTCACCGAAAAACTAATGCGCTCCGGGGTTTGGGGGCGGCGCCACGCCCCCAACGGGGGGTTTGGGGGGTTCTACCCCCCAAAAGCTTGGATTGAGTGATAAAATCGAAAGTAACGCCCGATTTTAGCAGAGAGTTTCCCCTTAAAAATCCCAACTTAGTAGATTTACAAAAATGATATGCACCCGCAGAAACCCCCAAGGGTCTGGATTATAGAGGAAATTGCCGATAAATTTCCCAGTGCTTACCGTTATGGATTAGGAGGGTAATTTCATCGATTATCACCTCAAAAAATAGCTCTTGATTAGCATATTTTGACCAAGCTTTCCAGAAATTATCTTTAGTTAAATCTCGGAAGCCAACGGTTAAATGAGGCGAAAAAGCTCGGCTTTTTGAGGCATTATCGCTGATGTTCAAGGAAGATTCTAGCTGCTGTAAAAGCCGTTTTTGCAGGGTTAATAATTCTGGGGTTTTCTGGACATTAATATAAATGACTCGCGGTTTAAAGGCGGCAAAATCTCGGAGAATCAGGGGAATAGGAGAGTGCAAGCGGGCAAATTCCTCTAAACATCTTTCTAAATCCGTTAATTGTCCTAAATTCCACCGGAAAGGGGGTTGGAGAGTGACGTGGGGAGGCGATTTCAGGGCGGCGCGACTATTGTAAATTTCTGCAAACTCTAACTTGATTTTTGTGGCAATTTCCTGTACTTCTGGCGGCGGCAAAAGCGCGATAAAAAATAGAGATCCCTGGGGTTGATTCATAGAAACAAGCAAAGCTACAGAAATGAAGCTGTCACATCGATTCTAGCAGTCTTCCACAACTCTAGCTAATTGTATATCTCTGTTATATTGCACCCTCGACGGTCAAGATTAATCGGTATAATTATATGATTGTTAATCAGTCCTAGCCTCCTGAGAATTTATGCCCTGGTTTGTCAAGATAGAAAAAGGCATTGTTGATAAAACTACCTTTGATCGCTATGTCAGCGCCCATAAGGACTATGTGCGTGATTTAATTAGCCAAGGACGAGCAGCAAAAACCGGTTATTGGGCAGAAAGGGGCGGCGGAATGTTATTATTTAAGGCCGATTCCCTTGAGGAAGCCCAAGCAATTATAGTTCGCGATCCTTTAATCGAGAATGGTTGTGTGGAATACGAACTCCATGAATGGCGAATTGTCGTCGAGTAATCCAGCTTTTCAGGGAACAGTAATCAGTAATCAGTGAAAAGACGGCAATGTTAAGCTGTTGATTATCTAAATATTACTCCCTAATACTGCCTAGTAGTGGGGAGATGGGGGTGGAGAGTGGAATCAGGAGACCACTTCGTGCGCGTTGCGGGGGGAGTGGGAAGATGGGGAGCTTTTTTGCTGTGAACTGAAAACTCGCATCTGATTACTGATTACTGATCACTGATAACTGATAAGCTATACTGGGGGAATTGTGCTGAAAGCACGGTTGATGCTGCCGATCATTAAATTAAATTGTCTCTAGTGAAATTGAGGAATTAACTTTGTCTAAACAAGATCTCATCGAAATGGAAGGAACCGTCACCGAATCCTTGCCCAACGCCATGTTTAGGGTGGATTTAGATAACGGTTTCAACGTCTTGGCCCATATATCTGGCAAAATCCGCCGTAATTATATCAAAATCCTCCCTGGCGATCGCGTCAAAGTGGAACTGACCCCCTACGACCTAACCAAAGGAAGAATTACCTATCGCCTGAAAAATCAGAAAAAATAGCGATAAAGACGGGCAGAGAAGCCAAAAAGCCTAATAAGCAGCCAAATTTATTTTAAAAAGATAGGTGACACGAGTAAAAGAAATCTGATATAATAGTAAGCTTGCAGTGTTGCCAGAATAGTTAGGCATGAAAGTTAGAGCGTCTGTCAAAAAAATGTGCGAAAAGTGCCGCGTCATCCGTCGGCGCGGTCGAGTCATGGTAATTTGTTCCAACCCCAAACACAAGCAGAGACAAGGTTAACCCACCAAAGTCACTGTCTTGGGGCAGAGAATCGTTACCGTTAATTGTAGTCGTTTTTGGAAAAAAAATCGTTCATAGGGAGAAAGAAAAAGCGTGGCAAGGATAGCTGGTGTAGACCTACCTCGCGATAAGCGTGTGGAAATCGCCCTGACCTACCTCTACGGAGTGGGTCTATCGCGTTCCCAAGAAGTCTTATCTGCGACGGGTGTTAACCCTGACACTCGGGTCAAGGATCTCAGCGATGAAGACGTGGCGGCGCTACGGACTTATATCGAGACAAATTATCAAATCGAGGGGGATTTGAGACGCTGGGAGGCGATGAACATCAAACGCCTGGCCGATATCGGCACCTATCGAGGTCGTCGGCATCGGCTAGGATTACCCGTGCGCGGGCAACGGACGCGAACCAATGCGCGCACCCGTCGCGGTCGTCGGGTGACAGTGGCAGGGAAGAAAAAAGCCCCCTCCAAGAAATAATTTTTTATTCATTGCGATATCCCCCAATCAAGAAAAACTATGGCGCGACCAACCAAAAAAACCGGACCGAAAAAACAGAAGAAAAATATTCCTACCGGAGTCGCTCACATTCAATCGACCTTCAACAATACCATTGTCACGATCGCCGATACCAAAGGCGATGTGATCTCTTGGGCATCGGCGGGATCGAGTGGTTTTAAAGGAGCCAAAAAAGGAACCCCCTTCGCCGCCCAAACCGCCGCCGATAACGCCGCCCGCCGAGCAATCGAACAGGGAATGCGTCAACTAGAGGTGATGGTGAGCGGCCCCGGGGCAGGACGGGAAACCGCAATCCGGGCCCTGCAAGGAGCAGGATTAGAAATCACCCTGATCCGGGACGTGACCCCCATCCCCCACAATGGTTGTCGTCCTCCCAAACGCCGGAGAGTGTAAACAGTGAACAGCTTTTTCAGGTGACAGGGAGCTTGAGGCCGACAGCCGTTAGCTTTGCGCGCATCAGCAGCAGCATCGGGTCGTCAAAGACCATCTGCTCAAAAAACTGAACGCCGAACGCTAAAGGCTGAACGCTAAAGAAAACTGAAAACTGATAACTGAAAACTGATAACTGAACAAGGGAGGTCAATCGGTGGCGCAATTTCAAATCGAGTGTGTAGAAGCAAAAACTTACAAGAATCAGAGTCAGTACAGTAAATTTGTACTAGAACCCCTAGAAAGGGGCCAGGGTACAACCGTAGGTAATGCCCTGAGACGGATTCTCATTTCCAATCTGGAAGGGGCGGCCGTGACGGCCCTGCGGATCGCGGGAGTCAATCACGAATTTGCCACCGTCGAGGGGGTACGGGAGGACGTGATGGAACTCATGCTCAACATGAAAGAAATCATCCTCAAAAGTTACACCAATCAAACCCAGATCGGGCGTTTAGTGGCAACTGGACCGGCGACAGTAGTGGCGGCACAATTCGATTTACCCTCGGAAGTCGAGATAGTCGATCGCAATCAGTACGTCGCTACCCTGGCCGAAGGGGCGAAGCTAGAGATGGAATTTCGCGTGGAAAAAGGCAAAGGCTATCGGGCGATCGATCGCAGTAAAGACGAAGCCACTTCGCTAGACTTTCTGCAAATCGACTCGATTTTTATGCCCGTAACCAAAGTCAACTACAGCGTCGAAGATATCCGTTCCGAAAGCGGTCAAGCTAGGGATCGTCTGCTCTTAGAAATTTGGACAAACGGGAGCATTAACCCCAAAGAAGCCCTTTCCCAAGCGGCCGATATGCTGGTTAATCTCTTTAACCCGCTCAAGGATCTCAACGCCCTCGAATCCTCCAGTAACTTTGACGACCAAGAGATCAACCAGGAAAACCAAATTCCGATCGAGGAACTACAATTATCCGTGCGCGCCTACAATTGCCTAAAGCGAGCGCAGATCAACACCGTAGCCGACCTCCTCGATTACAGCCAAGAAGATCTCTTAGAAATCAAAAACTTTGGGCAGAAATCGGCCGAAGAAGTCATTGAAGCCCTACAAAAACGGTTAGGAATCACCCTACCCCAAGAAAAAAGCAAGTAAACCCAATTCCAGGAAAATACCATGAGACATCGGTGTAAAGTGCCTCAATTGGGTCTGCCGGCTGACCAAAGAAAGGCACTGCTGCGCAGCTTAGCCACCCAGCTAATTCGCCACGGTCAGATCACCACCACCCTAGCGAAAGCGAAAGCGGTGCGAGCAGAGGTAGACCACATTATCACCCTAGCTAAAGACGGTTCCCTGAGCGCCCGTCGCCAAGCTATGGGCTACATCTACGATAAACAACTGGTTCATGCCCTCTTTGAAGGAGCCCAGACCCGTTATGGCAGTCGTAACGGCGGTTATACCAGGGTGGTGCGTACCCTGCGCCGTCGCGGGGATAATGCCCCCATGGCGATTATCGAACTGATGTAACGATGACAGCTTGCCCCCAGTCGCGGATCGCCCTAGTTATCCAGTATGTGGGAACTAATTTCCACGGCTGGCAACGGCAACCCCATCACAGGAGCGTGCAGGAAGAAATCGAGAAGGCTCTGGCCGATATTCTCGGTCATGCCGTCACTCTGCACGGGGCCGGACGTACCGATAGCGGTGTTCACGCCGCCGCCCAAGTTGCCCATTTCCAGCAGCAGAGTCCGATCCCACCTGCCCATTGGGCCAAGGTTCTCAATGCTCGGCTAGATGACGATATCGTCATTCGGGCCTCGTCCCGAGTCCCCGATCGCTGGCACGCCCGTTTCTCGGCCCTCTGGCGACGTTATCGTTACACCCTCTATACCGACCCCATCCCCAATCTCTTTGTTAGCCCCTTTAGTTGGCACTACTACCATCGTCCCCTCGATGCCGATTTGATGGCCAGGGCCCTGGCTCCCCTATTGGGTAAGCACCATCTGGCCGCCTTTCACCGTGCTAACTCTAGTCGTGACCATTCTTGGGTAGAAGTACAGGGGGTGGAATGCTACCGTCAAGGGCCGTTTGTACAGATGGAAATTCAAGCCAATGGCTTTTTGTACGGGATGGTGCGCCTATTGGTGGGAATGTTGGTGGAGGTGGGAACTGGTGAGCGATCGCTAGAAAACTTTACCGACATCTGGGTCAATCAGCGCCGAGAATTGGTCAAATACGCCGCACCAGCTAAAGGACTATGTTTACTGCGGGTGGGTTACGCCGATTTTCCCTTTGCCGATAGCGTCTGGTGCGAGACTCAGCCTCTTTATTATTTCCGAGCAGAGGGGATAGGGGAATAGGGAAGTGGGGGAATGGGGAATAGGGAAGTGGGGGAATTTCAACTAAAACCCCAACACCCCAACACCCCAACACCCGGGTCGGCAATAAAAAAAATTATTTTTGTAAACCAAGGCAAACTGACCATGAACAAAACACCTCTACCAAATTTAGAGACTCTAGAGCAGAAATGGTACGTCATCGATGCGGCCGATCAGCGTCTAGGTCGTCTGGCCACCGAAATCGCCATGATTCTACGGGGCAAAAATAAAGCCACCTTCACCCCCCATCTGGATACGGGGGATTTTGTCATTGTTATTAACGCCGAAAAAGTGACGGTGACGGGCAAAAAACGCCAACAGAAAGTTTATCGCCGCGACTCCGGCAGACCGGGTGGGATGAAGGTAGAAAGCTTCGATAAACTGCAAAAACGCATTCCCGAACGGATTATCGAACACGCTGTTAAGGGAATGCTCCCGAAAAATAGCTTAGGTCGGAAATTGTTCACGAAACTGAAAGTTTATGCCGGTGCGGAACATCCCCATCAGGCACAACAACCGGAAGTTTTAGCGATTAATACGATTCCCGCAGGAGGAAATTAAGTCAATGCAAGCCACGGACAGTAAAAATAAGGTAGTTTATTGGGGAACGGGACGACGCAAATCGGCGGTCGCTTCCGTGCGTCTGGTGCCGGGGACGGGGGCAATTACCGTTAACGGTCGCGATGGGGAAACCCATTTTAACCGCATTCCCACCTATATCCAGACGATTAAGGCTCCTCTGGAGACTTTGGGACTGGAAAACGAGTATGATATCATCGTTAAGGCCGAGGGCGGTGGTTTGACCGGCCAAGCGGACGCGGTGAAATTGGGTGTCGCTAGAGCTTTATGTCAATTGGCCCCGGAAAATCGTCCTCCCCTCAAGAGTGAAGGTTATCTGACTCGGGATCCCCGGGCGAAGGAACGGAAAAAATACGGTCTTCACAAAGCGCGCAAGGCGCCTCAATACTCGAAACGTTAGGTTAATAGAGAGGTTTATTATGCCGAAAAAAATTCATCCTACTTGGTATCCAGACGCTAAGGTGATCTGTAATGGTGAACTGGTGATGACGGTGGGTTCGACAAAACCAGAAATTCATGTGGAGGTTTGGTCCGGTAATCATCCTTTTTATACCGGAACCCAGAAGATGATCGATACCGAGGGCCGGGTCGATCGCTTCTTGCGTAAGTACAAAATGGGCGATAAGTCAAGCAAAAAGGCTGATCAGAAATAATTCTTTACTTTTGCCTTTTTGACCCGGTGGGGAAATTTTCCCGCCGGGTTTTTTGCTATTTTTAGGCTGGTAGGGTCATACTAAATCCTGTTTAAAAAGTATAGGATAGTGGGGTGTGGGGTGTGGGGAGAAACAATTCATAATACCAATTCTCCAAAATGTGACTACAGATAGGCTAGAATATCATATTAGTAGAGTTTAAGGAAAAATATGGCAGGAGTTTATAAGATAGAAATATCTGAAAGTGAAGCAGAACTCAAGGAACTGCTTAGAAAAGAAAAAACTGGTTCAGGAAAAGAAAGAATACAGGTATTGTACTTGTTAAAGACAAAAAAGGCAAAAACGGTGACAGAAGCTGCGGAAATGCTAGGAAGAAATAGAGTCACTGTACAAGATTGGTTAGGAAAATATCGTCAAGGAGGACTCGAAAAATTATTGTCTAAAAAAGTC
>NZ_JBHFLL010000136.1:0-2543 GCF_041928595.1 Microcystis sp. BLCC-F209 | reverse complement strand
AACCCTTATCCTGACTTGATTTCAGTTTTTTCTTTGTCAGTAAGGGTGTCAACAAGGAATATTACAAATTGTTAACCGAGTCTTGAAAGCCTTGTGCCACAAAGGTTTGAAATGTTAAGAAAGATGTGACTAAAGGACAGCTTGATAAGGGGGGTGTCTGATAATTTTTAACACCTACCTACTTAAATTAATCTTGAATATTTAATTAATCTTTTATGGATTAATAAGGTACGGTTCTAAACTCCACGCAATTATTACTAGGATTATAGAGAGTGTAAACTGCTTTATTTAATTCTTTACCAACGCTACCAACCCCAATTAAACGCTTATCTTGAATCGTCAAAGTTTGACTTGGTTGCCGTTTATCTAAAGTAGTAACAGTGCTAGTTAAATTAGCGGACTGTAAAGAATAATCAAAAACTTTTCCCGCACGACCACAAAATAGATTATTAACTCCCACCCGTTGCAGTCGATCTAAAATTTGCCATGGGGGAGTATCGGGGGTTAATTCTTCACTAACACTGACACTACTGCCATGAATTAATAAACAATCCAACTCGACAAAACCAAAATCGAGATTTCGTAACCATTGCACCGTTTCTAAAGAAACTGCGTCCCAGAGTTGTTTAGTGCTATCAATTCCATGTTTATCTGAACTTCCCCCATACATATATACTATAATAGCCGAAAACCCTTATCCATCAATGGATGCACCCCCTTAACTTTTCTTAATGTACCCATGTAATTTGTAACATTTCTTAATGGACAAGAATTCTCTCCATTTGCTAAAATGATAGCCATGTATATAGAAAAAGTTCCTAACCGTAATTCTCCCCCCGCTGTTCTTCTTCGAGAATCCTACCGAGAAGGAGATCAAGTCAAAAAAAGAACCCTTGCCAATCTCTCAAAATTACCCGATGATATTATCGAAAATCTGAAACTGGCTCTTAAAGGAGCAACACTGTCCATGAATGAAGGCATTCCCAATCATTTTGAAGTGATTAGAAGTCTTCCTCATGGTCATGTAATGGCTATTTTAGAGACGATTAAAAAATTGGGTTTAGATAAAATAATCAGTGAAAAATCCTCACGAATCAGAAACTTAGTGGTGGCGATGATTGTGGCAAGAATCATCAATCCTAAATCGAAACTAGCCACAGCGAGAGGGTTTAATAGTGAGACTTGTAGTCAGAGTTTAGGACAATTGTTAGACTTAGAGAAAGGCGATGAAGACGAATTATATAACGCCTTAGATTGGTTATTAGAAAAACAAGAGAAAATTGAGAAGCACCTAGCAATTAAACACTTAGAATCAGGAACATTAGTCTTGTATGATGTCACTTCTACCTACCTAGAAGGAAATGGTTGTGAACTGGGAAAATATGGGTATAATCGAGATAAAAAGAAGGGGAAAACTCAGATAGTGTTTGGTTTGCTCTGTTCAGCTAAGGGTTGTCCGATAGCGGTAGAAGTATTTGAAGGAAACACTTCAGATGGTGCTACTTTAAGCGGACAAATTGAGAAAGTCAGAAAGGGTTGGGGGATTGAGAATGTGGTCTGGGTAAGTGATAGAGGAATTTTAACTAACTCGAAAATCAAGGAATTAGTAAAACCGATAGAAGGATTAGACTATATTACTGGTTTAACTAAGCCTCAAATTCGGAAACTGGCTGAGGTGGAAGTGATTCAATTAGGATTATTTGATCAGGTAAACTTGGTGGAATTTGAGAGTGAAGATTATCCCGAAGAAAGATTAATTGCTTGTCGTAATCCCTTCATTGCCCAGAAAAATCAACTACAAAGAGAGGCATTATTAGAAGCGGTAGAGAAGGAACTAGATTTGATTGTTCAGGCGACTCAAAGGGAGAAAAGAGCTTTAAAGGGCCAAGATAAGATAGCTTTGAGAGTGGGCAAGATTCTTAATCAGTTTAAGGTCAATAAATACTATAACCTAGAGATAACAGAAGAAGGCTTTTCTTATCAGCGTAAGCGGGAATTAATCGCTCAAGAAACGGCCTTGGATGGTGTGTATGTGTTAAGAACTTCTCTGGAGTCAACCTTGATGGATGCAGCGACGACGGTTAAAGCTTATAAAAGTTTATCTCAAGTGGAGGAGGCATTTCGCTGTTATAAGTCAATTGATTTAAAGGTACGTCCTATCTATCATTATAAGGGTGATAGAGTCAAAGCTCATATCTTTTTATGTATGTTGGCTTATTATGTGGAATGGCATTTAAAACAGTGCTTGGCTCCTTTATTATTTGAGGATGAAGAAATTGATGATGGTTCTCTGAATGTGATTAAAGCCAATCGGAGTGAATCCGCTCAGTCTAAAGAGAGAAAAAAACGGAATCAAGAGAACTTTCCTGTGCATAGTTTTCGGACTTTGTTGGAAGACTTGGGGACAATTTGCTTGAATACAGTGGAATGTACGATTAGAGAGGGAAGTTATCGTTTTTCTAAGATAACTCGACCGACCCAACTGCAACAAAAAGCGTTAGATTTATTGGGAGTTTCCCTGATTTGTACCCAGTAACGGGGCG
>NZ_JBHFLL010000135.1:0-68808 GCF_041928595.1 Microcystis sp. BLCC-F209 | reverse complement strand
TTATCAGTTATCAGTTATCAGTTATCAGTTATCAGTTATCAGTTATCAGTTATCAGTTATCAGTTATCAGTTATCAGTTATCAGTTATCAGTTATCAGTTATCAGTTATCAGTTATCAGTTATCAGTTATCAGTTCACTGTTTACTGATCACTGTTTACTGATCACTGAAAAAAACTCCCTTCTAGCCGTTTCCTAACAGTGGAGACTTGCTACCTCACCATTAAGATAATTGCTATATCTAGAGAATAAAACTACTTAGATTGGAAAAACTTTTTTCCTTCTTTAAAGAGTTTATTAATATCCTTGAGAGAAACCCCAAAAATCGCTAGAACTCCCGTAAAGACTAACAAAAAACCAATCAAACTATTCCGATCATAGAGAAATAAACCCACCAAAACGATAAAATAGGGAGAGAGAATTTTACTAATATTTTCAACTACAGTAACCACCTCTGGCGGGGGAGTCTCAACAAGATTAATATCAGTTTTATCCTGATCTGGTTCGAGATTTTGCTTAATTGAAAACATCACCTCCTGTAAGTCTTTTACCTCCGGTGGGTTCGGTTCTTTCGCTGGTTTGCCAAACATTGTTAACTCCCTCGCCAATTTATCTATATCCTCTATGGTAGCCAAAAAGAGGGCAAGCTGGAAAAGCGCGAGCAAGTCGAGAAATTCTCAGGGCAATTTTCCTTAACAACCCCCTCGGCCTCAGCTGCTATAATCAGAGGAACAACTCCCAAGTTCGTTAACGGTACAAAAAAACTATGAATACCAGTCCAGATCGTGTGATTATCTTCGATACCACCCTTCGAGATGGGGAACAGTCCCCGGGTGCCGCTTTAAATGTGGATGAGAAGCTAACCATAGCCCGCGCACTGGCACGACTGGGAGTTGATGTCATTGAAGCGGGTTTTCCCCACGCTAGTCCGGGGGACTTTGAGGCTGTGCAGAAAATTGCCGCCAGCGTCGGCAGCGAAGCTGATAGCCCGATTATTTGCGGATTAGCCCGGGCTACCCAAAAAGATATCAAATCAGCAGCCGATGCGCTCAGACCCGCCGCCAAGCCCAGAATTCACACCTTCCTAGCCACATCTGATATCCACCTCCAATATAAACTTAAGAAGACTCGTCAGGAAGTTCTTGAGATTGTGCCGGAAATGGTGGCCTATGCCAAATCCTTCCTTAATGATGTGGAATTTTCCCCCGAAGATGCCGGCCGCAGCGATCCGGAATTCCTCTACCAAGTCCTCGAAAGAGCGATCGCCGCAGGAGCCACCACCGTTAATATTCCCGATACCGTCGGTTACACCACCCCCAGCGAGTTTGGGGCTTTAATCCGGGGTATTAAGGAAAATGTCCCCAATATCGACCAAGCGATTATCTCCGTGCATGGTCACGATGATCTAGGGTTAGCGGTGGCTAATTTCCTCGAAGCAGTTAAAAATGGCGCTCGACAGTTGGAATGTACCATTAACGGTATCGGTGAGCGTGCCGGTAATGCTTCCCTAGAAGAGTTGGTGATGGCCCTTCATGTCCGGCGCTCCTATTTTAATCCTTTCCTCGGTCGTCCAGCAGAGTCCACGGAACCTTTAACCAAGATCAACACCAAGGAAATCTATCGCACTTCTCGCCTAGTTTCTAATCTTACCGGCATGATCGTGCAACCGAATAAGGCGATCGTCGGTGCTAACGCTTTCGCACACGAGTCGGGAATCCATCAGGACGGGGTGTTAAAACATAAACTCACCTATGAGATTATGGATGCAGAATCGATCGGTTTGACCCATAATCAGATCGTTCTCGGTAAACTCTCTGGACGCAACGCTTTTCGCTCTCGTTTACAGGAATTGGGTTTTGAGCTTTCGGAAACGGAACTTAATAACGCTTTTATCCAGTTTAAGGAAATGGCCGATCGCAAAAAGGAAATCACCGATCGCGATCTAGAAGCGATTGTTAACGATGAAATCGATACGGTTCCCGATCACTTCCGCCTTGAGTTAGTACAAGTGTCCTGTGGCAATAGTGCCAGACCCACGGCCACGGTAACGATTCGCACTCCCGACGGTAGCGAGTTATCCGATGCGGCCATTGGTACAGGCCCAGTGGATGCTCTCTGCAAAGCGATCGATCGAGTGGTGCAGATTCCGAACGAATTAATCTCTTTCTCGGTGCGAGAAGTTACCGAGGGAATCGATGCTTTAGGAGAAGTGACTATCCGTCTCCGTTACGAAGGACGCACCTATTCTGCTCGCGCGGCCGATACCGATATTATTGTCGCCTCCGCTCGCGCCTACGTCAGTGCCTTAAACCGTCTCCACGTCGCACTGCAGCAGAAGGAAAAAACCTCAGAAATGCTACAAGTCTAGATAGGGTTTTAGGGTGTTGGGGTATTAGGGTTTTAGTTGAAATTCCCCCATCACCCCACTTCCCCACACCCCACACCCCACTTCCCCATCTCCCCACACCCCACACCCCACGTCGCTGTTGGAGAAAATCTTAAATTTGTCTCGCAAATTTCGAAAATGTTGCTAAGTTAATAGTATGAGCTTGCGCTCTAATGATCGTGGTGCGAATGTACCAAAATAAGATTCCCGTAAAAGCAATGAGGGATGAAATTTATCCGTAAGAATCCGATCAAATTAAATACAATAGCTAAGGACTAAAGGAATTAGCCAAGGGAAATAGGGATTATTTTCCCCTTGCCAGTGGGAACAGTTAACCCGCCCGATAATTCCTTTGATTGTTAGCTATCTGGTCAACACCGCAGACAAACCGGCGATCGGATTTCGGTCTTCCAGCCATTTACCCAATTTTTGCAGGAGCCAGATTATGAGTTGACCGAGCTAAAACAGCATTCCGTGTCGCTAAAATCGCATCGACACAAGAGAATTTAAGCAAAGATCTTCTCCCATTTGTTGTAATTAAAGCTACAATCGGAAAAGTCTTTCCCCGTCTCGGATTTGAGACACAAATTCGTTCAGTATCACCTAGATTGAGATTCGATCTTCTAGTTTTGCACAGAAGGAGCAAGAGGAAAACGGCATGACGCAGGCCCACGATGTACTAACCCTTACCGAGCCGCAATTGGATTTAGATTTGATTGACCTAGACGAAGACTTCGATGATGAGGATATCGAGTTAGAGCTAGAAGAAACCAGCGATAGCAACGATGGCAAAAAAAACCGCCGCCTTGCCAGCGCTCGTCGTCGCGACGCGGCCAGAAAAAAACCCTATACGGAAGATTCGATTCGGATTTATCTGCAAGAGATCGGCAGGATTCGGTTATTGAGAGCGGAGGAGGAGATCGAATTAGCGAGAAAAATCGCCGATCTACTGAAATTAGAGCGCATTCGCGAAGATTTTCGCCTCTATACCGATGCTGAATGGGGAAAACAGGTTTTCCTGTTCGAGCGCATCGAAAAAATTATCGTTGAAAAATCGGAAAAAGAACCGAAATTATCGGATATTAAGGCTTATTTAGGTAAGACGGAGCTAACGGCTCCCCTGGTGGAAGAATGGCTGGCCAAATCAAAGGAATACTTATCGGCCTTTAAGCGTCGATTGTACCATGGTCGTCGCGCTAAGGAAAAAATGGTACAATCGAACCTGCGTTTAGTGGTTTCGATCGCCAAGAAATACATGAATCGCGGTCTTTCCTTCCAAGATTTAATTCAAGAAGGTTCCCTCGGTTTGATCCGCGCCGCCGAAAAATTCGACCACGAAAAGGGTTATAAATTCTCCACCTATGCCACTTGGTGGATTCGTCAAGCCATCACCCGGGCGATCGCAGATCAATCCCGCACCATTCGTCTCCCCGTCCACCTCTACGAAACCATCTCCCGGATCAAAAAAACCACCAAGATTCTTTCTCAGGAAATGCGTCGCAAACCCACCGAGGAAGAAATCGCCACCAAGATGGAGATGACCATTGAAAAACTGCGTTTTATTGCCAAATCTGCCCAATTACCTATTTCTCTAGAGACTCCCATCGGTAAAGAAGAAGATTCCCGTTTAGGAGACTTTATCGAAGCGGATGGGGAAACCCCAGAAGATGAAGTTTCTAAAAATTTATTACGCGAGGATTTAGAAAATGTCCTCGATACCCTTAGTCCTCGTGAACGCGATGTGCTGCGTCTGCGCTACGGTTTGGATGACGGCCGGATGAAAACCCTCGAAGAAATCGGCCAAATCTTCAACGTCACTCGCGAGCGCATTCGTCAAATAGAAGCCAAGGCTCTGCGGAAACTGCGTCACCCTAACCGTAATAGTATCCTCAAAGAGTACATTCGTTAATTTCCCGCTCTCAAAAAACTGGCAACTGGGTCTCCTTGAGGCTCAGTTTTCTGGTGGTCTTTGCAGAAATATCGAGGGTTTGCGACAAAAAGTTTCTTGTGGGGTGTGGCCCCCCTGCCCCCCCGACATCGGGGGGGCAGGGGGGGTGTAGGGTTTGACCGATTTCTAGGAGGTCAATTACCTAATTTTCAGGGGAAAATTAGGTACTTTTTCCCTGAAAATATCAATAGTAACTGTTCAGGGGGGAAGGAAATCTGCTAAGTAGTCGTGCAAAATAAATTTCCTAGTGAAGAAAGGCAAGAGGCAAGAGGTGGTTAGTTAGATATGTGTAATTAATTTTGCTTAGGTACTTAATCTAGGTAATATGGATGGGCATTACCTACGGTTTAGCCGCTCAGGACAAGTTTAGCCCTTAGTTATCGGCACAGTTAGGGCAAAATCGCCTCAACCTCTTAATCCTCAATCCTTACCCATCTCTGGGGAACCTAACTTGTCTGGAAAACTCTTGCAACAAATAACACAAATCTGTTATCATGGTTTGTCTGTGTCCCGATTAACCATACCAGTATTGAGAACGAGAAACGACTGTGGCTAATACAAAGTCTGCACTCAAACGAGTCCAAATCTCCGAAAGAAATCGACTACGCAACAAAGCGTATAAGTCAGCCGTAAGAACCCTGATCAAAAAATGTCTTGTCGCTGTCTCGGCCTACGGAGCCAACCCCAGCCCAGAAGGCTTAGAAAGCGCCCAACAAGCTCTATCGGAAGCTTACAGTAAAATCGATAAAGCCGTCAAGCGCAACGTCTTGCACCGGAACAACGGCGCTAGAAAAAAAGCTGGTTTAGCCAAGGCTTTGCAAAAAGTTAGCCAAGCTTCCTAAGAAACAAGTAAGCTGTAATCAGGACAGACGCAACAAGCGATCGGGGGTCGATGCAATTAATAGATACGCACGTTCATTTGAACTTTGACGTTTTGCAAGCCGACTTGCCCGCTATCTCCGAACGTTGGCGAAGTGTGGGAGTCGTTCATCTGGTTCACTCCTGTGTCGAACCAGAAGAGTTTGCGGCGATTAAAGCCATTGCCGATCAATTTGAGGAAATTTCCTTCGCCGTCGGTTTACATCCCCTAGATGCCCAAAAATGGCGAGATAATAGTGCCGATCAGATCGAATCCCTAGCCCGATCTGATCGGCGCGTCGTGGCGATCGGGGAAATGGGTTTAGACTTCTATAAAGCGGATAATCAAGAGCAGCAAAAACAGGTCTTTTGGACGCAATTAGAAATCGCCCATCGTCTCGATAAACCCGTGATTATCCATTGTCGAGATGCGGCCCCGGTCATGCGGGAGGAAATCAGCGCTTTTAGGCAACAAGTGGGACAAATTCGCGGCGTGATGCACTGCTGGACTGGCAACCCCGAAGAAACTCAATGGTTTTTAGATTTGGGTTTTTACATCAGCTTTAGCGGCATTGTCACCTTCAAAAACAGTAAAACCGTGCAAGCTGCCGCCCAAATTGTCCCCAGCGATCGCCTACTGATCGAAACCGATTGCCCCTTTCTCTCCCCCAATCCCCACCGAGGTAAACCCTGTGAACCCTCTTTCGTCTTCCATGTGGCCGAAACCGTCGCCCGTCTGCGCGGCTATCCGGTCGAAACCCTAGCCGAACAAACCACCCACAACGCCCGCAACTTATTTCAACTCCCCAGTTAAAAAACATATTTTATTAGCACAGAGCAGGGAATGGGGAAATGGGGAAATGGGGAGACCACTTCGTGCGCGTTGCGGGGGGAAATGGGGAAATGGGGGGATTCAACTAAAACCCTAAAACCCCAAAACCCCAAAACCCTAAAACCCTAACATCCAACCCCCAACACCCAACCCCTCACTGCTCACTGATATCCGACCGTCGCTATCGTGTCATCAGCCCTTGTAACCCTATGAACAATCTGACCTTTAACCTCTTACCTGACCTCATCGAAATCCAACACTCCAGTTTTCGGTGGTTTTTGGAAGAAGGACTAATCGAGGAACTGAATAGCTTTTCCCCCATCAGCGACTATACAGGTAAATTAGAACTACATTTCCTCGGCCAGGACTACAGACTCAAAGAACCAAAATACAGCGTCGATGAGGCCAAACGACGCGATAGCAGCTATTCCGTTCAGATGTACGTTCCCACCCGTTTAATCAACAAAGAAACGGGAGAAAACATCGAACAGGAAGTCTTTATCGGCGATTTACCCCTGATGACCGAACGGGGAACCTTTATCATTAACGGGGCCGAACGAGTCATCGTCAATCAGATCGTCCGTTCCCCCGGTGTTTACTACAAAGCCGAAATCGACAAAAACGGTCGCCGTACCTACTCCGCTTCCCTGATTCCCAACCGAGGAGCTTGGTTAAAATTTGAAACCGACAAAAACGGCTTAGTTTGGGTCAGAATCGACAAAACTCGCAAATTATCCGCCCAAGTTCTCTTGAAAGCGATCGGATTGAGCGATAACGAAATCTTTGACTCCCTACGCCATCCCGAATTTTACCAAAAAACCCTCGACAAAGAAGGCAATCCCAGCGAAGAAGAGTCCCTCCTCGACCTGTACCGCAAACTACGCCCCGGAGAACCTCCCACCGTCACCGGCGGACAACAACTGCTCGAATCGCGCTTTTTTGACAATAAACGCTACGATCTCGGTCGCGTTGGTCGTTATAAACTCAACAAAAAACTACGCCTCAACGTCCCCGATAACCAGCGCGTTCTCACCACCACCGACATCTTAGCGGCGATCGACTACCTAATTAACCTCGAATTTGACATCGGCAACACCGACGACATCGACCACCTCGGCAACCGTCGCGTCCGTTCCGTGGGTGAACTGCTACAAAACCAAGTGCGAGTAGGTTTAAACCGCTTAGAAAGAATCATTCGGGAACGGATGACCGTCAGCGAATCCCAAAACCTCACCCCCGCTTCCCTAGTCAACCCGAAACCCCTAGTAGCGGCCATTAAAGAATTCTTTGGTTCCTCGCAACTCTCCCAGTTCATGGATCAAACCAACCCCCTAGCGGAATTGACCCATAAACGCCGTATCTCCGCCCTTGGACCCGGCGGTCTGACCCGGGAACGGGCCGGTTTTGCCGTGCGCGACATTCACCCCTCCCACCACGGCCGCATCTGTCCGGTGGAAACCCCCGAAGGTCCCAACGCCGGCTTAATCGGTTCCCTGGCCACCTACGCTCGCGTCAACGACTACGGTTTTATTGAAACCCCCTGTTATGTGGTGGAAAATGGCCGAGTCCGCTATGATCTCCCCGTTAAATACCTCACCGCCGACGAAGAAGACGATCTCAGAGTCGCACCGGGAGACGTAGCCACCGATGAAAATGGTTATATCCTCGGCGAAACTATCCCCGTGCGCTATCGGCAGGAATTCTCCACCACTTCCCCCGAACAAGTGGACTACGTTTGTGTTTCCCCCGTGCAAATTGTCTCGGTGGCCACTTCCCTGATTCCCTTCCTCGAACACGACGACGCTAACCGCGCCCTCATGGGTTCTAATATGCAACGACAAGCGGTTCCCCTGCTGCGTCCCGAACGTCCCCTTGTGGGAACGGGATTGGAAGCACAGGCCGCTCGCGACTCCGGCATGGTCATCGTTTCCCGTACCAATGGGGTCGTTTCCTACGTCGATGCTAACCGGATTCGCATCAAAGTGGCGGATGAAGACAAAGAGATTTTTGGTAAGAGCGAGATCGAGTACGAAATTCAGAAATATCAACGCTCTAACCAAGATACCTGCCTAAATCAGCGTCCTTTAGTCTATCAAGGGGAACAGGTTGTCCCCGGGCAGATCCTCGCCGATGGTTCCGCCACCGAAGGAGGAGAAATCGCCCTCGGACAGAATATCCTCGTCGCCTATATGCCCTGGGAAGGCTATAACTACGAAGACGCGATTTTAATCAGTGAAAGACTGGTGGCTCAAGATGTCTATACCAGTATCCACATCGAAAAATACGAAATCGAAGCCCGTCAAACTAAACTTGGACCTGAGGAAATCACCAGGGAAATTCCCAACGTCGGTGAAGATGCCCTACGAAACCTCGATGAACGCGGCATTATTCGCATCGGTGCTTGGGTAGAAGCCAGCGATATCCTCGTGGGCAAAGTCACCCCGAAAGGAGAATCAGACCAACCCCCTGAGGAAAAACTACTGCGGGCAATTTTCGGCGAAAAGGCCCGGGATGTACGGGATAACTCCCTACGCGTCCCCAACGGCGAAAAAGGCCGGGTAGTGGATGTGCGGGTATTTACCCGCGAACAGGGGGATGAATTACCCCCCGGGGCCAATATGGTGGTGCGGGTCTACGTTGCCCAAAAACGCAAAATCCAAGTGGGCGATAAAATGGCGGGTCGTCACGGCAATAAAGGGATTATTTCTCGGATTCTGCCCCTAGAAGATATGCCCTACCTCCCCGATGGTCGTCCCGTCGATATCGTTCTCAATCCCCTAGGGGTTCCCAGTCGCATGAACGTGGGTCAGGTGTTTGAATGTTTACTGGGTTGGGCCGGCGAAAATCTGGGCGTGCGCTTTAAGATTACTCCCTTTGACGAAATGTACGGGGAGGAAGCCAGCCGTTTAACCGTCCACGGATTGCTCGAAAATGCCTCGAAAAAACCTAATCGCGATTGGGTTTTCAAGGAAGAACACGCCGGCAAAGTTACCGTCTATGATGGTCGCACCGGCGAACCCTTTGACCGTCCCGTTACCGTCGGTATGGCCTATATGTTAAAACTGGTTCACCTGGTTGATGATAAGATTCACGCCCGTTCTACCGGTCCCTACTCCTTGGTTACTCAGCAACCCTTGGGCGGTAAAGCTCAACAGGGGGGACAGCGCTTCGGAGAAATGGAAGTCTGGGCCCTGGAGGCCTACGGGGCGGCCTATACTTTGCAGGAATTGCTAACGGTGAAATCCGATGATATGCAAGGACGGAATGAGGCTTTAAATGCGATCGTAAAAGGTAAGCCGATTCCCCGCCCGGGTACGCCAGAATCCTTTAAGGTTTTGATGCGAGAATTGCAATCCCTCGGCCTCGATATCGCCGTTCACAAGGTGGAAAATGCCCCCGATGGTACTTCCCGCGATGTGGAGGTGGATCTGATGGTCGATGTCGGCCGTCGCGCCCCCTCTCGCCCCACCTACGAATCCTTAACCACGGAAGACCTTGAGGAAGAAGAATCGGAAGTGTAATTTCAGTTATCAGTTATCAGTTATCAGTTATCAGTGAGAAGTCAGGAGTCAGGAGTCAGTCCCGATGAAAAAATTTTCACCCCCACAGATGAAAGAGGTTTCTTTCCCCACACCCCACACCCCACACCCTACACCCTCTTTCCAGTCAGGAGACAGGAGAGAATTTTCCAGGAAAAAGCAAAAAAAAGGACAGTAAAGTAAAAATTTGCCTATTCCCCGTTCCCTATTCCCTGTTTTCTGTTCCCTTTTCTAACTGATAGCTGAATGCTGAATGCTGATAGCTAATAGCTGTTTACTTGTTACCCGGATCGAGATGTTTTATAACCAAACTGTTGACAAAGGAAAACTAAAAAAACTGATCGCTTGGGCCTATCAAAACTACGGTTCGGCGCGCTGTTCACAAATGGCCGATGAATTGAAAAACCTCGGTTTTCGTTTCGCTACCAAAGCAGGGGTTTCCATTAGTGTGGATGATTTAACCGTACCGCCGGCTAAACGACAGATGATCGAAAGTGCCGAACAGGAAATCCGGCAAACCGAACAGCGTTATGTGCGCGGGGAAATCACCGAAGTGGAACGCTTCCAAAAAGTAATTGACACTTGGAATAGTACATCTGAATCGCTTAAAGATGAAGTAATTCGCAACTTCCAAGTTACCGATCCCCTCAACTCCGTCTATATGATGGCTTTCTCCGGAGCGCGGGGTAATATGAGCCAAGTACGTCAGTTAGTGGGAATGCGGGGGTTAATGGCTAATCCCCAGGGGGAAATTATCGACCTCCCGATTAAGACTAACTTCCGGGAAGGATTGACCGTTACCGAATACGTTATTTCCTCCTACGGGGCGCGCAAAGGTTTAGTTGATACAGCCCTACGGACGGCAGATTCCGGTTATTTGACTCGTCGTCTCGTCGATGTGTCCCAAGATGTCATCGTCCGCGAGGCCGATTGTGGCACCAATCGTTACATCGAATTAACCGCCATGACCGATGGCGATCGCGTGTTAATTCCCTTAAGCGATCGCCTATTAGGGCGCTCCCTGGCCGAAGATGTGGTGGTCAACGGAGAAGTGATCGCCACCCGTAACCAGATTATCGATGACGAAACCGCCGAAAAACTGGGCAAACTGGTCGATAAAATCAAAGTCCGCAGCCCCTTAACCTGTGAAGCAGCCCGCTCGGTTTGCCAAACCTGTTACGGTTGGAGTCTGGCCCACGGTCATCCGGTAGATATGGGGGAAGCAGTGGGGATTATTGCCGCCCAATCGATCGGGGAACCGGGGACTCAGTTAACCATGCGGACCTTCCACACCGGGGGCGTATTTACCGGAGAAGTAGCCCGGCAAGTGCGGAGTCCCTTCGAGGGAACTGTGCGTTTTCTGCCGGGGTTAAGTATCCGTAACGTGCGAACCCGCCACGGAGATGAACGGGATCAAGTGGAGGCCCCAGGGGAAATTAAATTAACACCCAGGGATAAAACTAAAGAAACTGTCACCTACTCTTTGACTCCTGGTTCACTGCTATTCGTCACCGATGGGGCAACAGTAAGCGAGGAACAGTTACTAGCGGAAATTACCTCCGATAAAGTCCAAAAATCTACGGAAAAAGCGACGAAAGACGTAACCAGTGACTTAGCCGGCGAGGTGCTATTCTCCCAATTAGTCCCAGAGGAAAAAACCGATCGCCAAGGCAACACCACCCGCATCGCCCAACGGGGGGGATTACTATGGATTCTCTCCGGAGAAGTGTATAACTTGCCCCCAGGGGCCGAACCCGTGGTCAGTAACGGCGATCAAGTCCAAGTGGGGGATGTTCTGGCGGAAACTAAGTTGGTATCCACTAACGGCGGTTTGGTGCGTTTAGCCCCCAATAGCCGGGAAATCGATATCGTCACCGCTTCCGTGTCTTTGGATCAGGCCGAAGTAAAGGTAGAAAGTAGTGCCGGTCGGGAACAATTTATTATTCATACCGGAGATGGTCAACGCTTCCTGCTGAAAACCACTCCGGGGACAAAAGTACAGAATCATGCCATTGTCGCCGAGTTAATCGATGATCGCTATCAAACCCACACCGGCGGCATGATTAAATACGTCGATATCGAAGTCTCCAAAGGCAGCCGCAAACAGGGTTATGAAATCACCAAAGGCGGCACGATCCTCTGGATTCCCGAAGAAACTCACGAAGTTAATAAAGATATCTCCCTCTTACAGGTGGAAGATGGGCAGTATGTGGAAGCAGGGGAAGAAGTGGTTAAAGACATCTTCTGTAACTCTAGCGGTGTGGTGGAAGTGATCCAGAAAAATGACATCCTCCGGGAGATTATTGTCAAACCGGGGCTGTTATTTATGGATCTCGAACCGGAATCCTCCGGAATTGCCCAAGAACAGTTAATTTACCCTGGAACACAGTTGACTCCCGAAGTCACGATCGAAGAGTTACGGCAAGCGGAATGGGTGGAAACTAACGAGGGTTTGGGGCTACTACTGCGACCAGTACAGGAGTTCACCGTCGATGACCAATCCACTTCTCCGACCCAAGGGTCCGCTAACCAAGAAGGGGGACGGCATATCGAATTGCGATCGGTGCAGCGCATCTTCTTTAAAGACGGGGAAAGAGTTAAATCCGTCGAGGGTTGTCAACTGATCAGCACCCAATTAGTCCTAGAAATTTCTAGCGAAGAACCAGAATCGGTCTCCCATCTGACGGCTGATATCGAGCTAGAACCGATTGAGGACAGCGATTGTCAGCGTTTACAGTTAGTTATTCTGGAATCTCTGGTGCTGCGTCGGGATAGCGATGGTGATCCTTTAGGGGGTAATATTCAGACTCGCGTTCTCGTCCAAGATGGCGATGAAATTCCACCGGGGGCAGTGGTAGCCCGCACCGAGATCCAGTGTAAGGAAACTGGAGAAATTCGCGGGATTCGCAAGGGGAGCGAAGCGGTGCGCCGTCTTTTAATCGTGCGTACCAGTGACGAGTTTATTCTCCCGATCTCTGTTGCTGCCACCGTCAAGGCCGGGGATCTGGTAATCGCCGAAACCGAGATCGGTGCCGGAGTTTTAGCCCCCAATTCCGGTCAAGTGTTGGCCGTTGACAAAACCGCCACTGGCTATGATATCCGTCTGCGTAGCGCCCGACCCTACCGAGTATCGGCGGGGGCCATTCTGCACATCGATGAGGGGGATTTAGTCCAACGGGGCGATAATTTGGTGCTGTTGGTGTTTGAGCGCTCGAAAACTGGGGATATCATTCAAGGTTTACCCAGAATCGAAGAACTGCTCGAAGCACGCAAACCGAAAGAGGCTTGTGTCCTAGCACGCAAACCGGGAGTTTGTCAAGTGGAGTACCAAGATTCTGAGATTGTCGATATTAAGGTGGTCGAAGATGACGGCACGATCAGTGAATATCCGCTTTTAGGCAGTCAAAATCCTCTGGTGAGCGATAATCAGCGTATCGATGTGGGTCAGGCGTTAACCGATGGTCAGGCTAATCCCCACGAGATTTTAGAGGTGTTCTTTAATTATTATGTGGATAGCCTGGGCAGTTACGAAGCAGCCCTGAAGGCCTTAGAAAAAACCCAGATGTTCCTCGTTGATCAGGTACAGTCGGTCTATCAATCCCAGGGAATCGATATTGCCGATAAACACATCGAAGTGATCGTGCGTCAGATGACCTCTAAGGTGCGGATCGATGACGGCGGCGATACCAGTATGTTACCCGGGGAATTGTTGGAACTGCGACAGGTGGAGACGGTCAACGAAGCCATGTCGATCACCGGCGGGGCGGCGGCTAAATATACGCCTGTACTACTGGGAATCACCAAGGCCTCCTTGAATACCGATAGCTTTATCAGTGCCGCCTCCTTCCAAGAAACCACCCGCGTTCTCACCGAAGCGGCGATCGAAGGCAAGTCCGACTGGTTACGCGGTCTCAAGGAAAACGTGATTATCGGTCGTCTGATTCCGGCAGGTACTGGCTTCAATGCCCACGAAAACACGGCGGGGATCGGCGATTACCCCCCCCCAGAGGAGGAATATAACTACAACAATCGTAGCTATTACGCTGCCCCCGGCGGGATCGGACTCCCCCCCCGTCCCGGTTTCGGCGATAGTAGTGACGATAGCGATATGATTCTTGACGATCAAACCGCTCGCGCCTACGCTGAGGGTGATGTGGTCGATTTAGAGGATGATGAAATGGCTTTCCTCTCCTCCCGCGGCAGCAGTCGCTTTAGTCGCCCACCTATCAGCGATCGCTGGTCAGCAGCTGATGAGGAAGGAGAGGAGGACGATTTCGAGGAGGATTACGAAGAAGAAGAATAATCCTCGGTCGAGATATTACAAGCAGCAGTGGGAGACATGGGGAGGCCAGGGCAATTTTTCTAGAGAAAAACCCTGATGATTCCCCAAGAATCTCCTACTTCTCCGAATTTTCTCTTAAGTCGGGATGACAGGATTTGAACCTGCGGCATCCTGCTCCCAAAGCAGGCGCGCTACCAAGCTGCGCTACATCCCGAAGTGAACTCTTTTTTTAGTATAGCCTAAGAGCGGCGTTCTTAATCGGGATACCAAAACATCCCTTTAATACCTTCGGGATCGAGAACAAAACCGAGACGACGATAGAAATCCACCACCTGCGGATCGGCGAAAAGAGTTATATTACTGATGTCCTCACCTCGCAACTTCCTGATCATAAATTTCATTAAGGCTTTACCAAAGCCTTTACTTTGATAGTTAGGATGAACCACCACATCCCAGACCGTAGCATTAAAAGCGTGATCGGAAGTGGCACGAGCAAAACCCACTAAACGACGACGATTACCTCGCACTTCCCACATCGACACCACTAAAAAACTACATTCGATCGCCTTTTTAACTTTGCGTAAAGGACGACGGGCCCAACCTACCGAGTCACAAAGTTCTTCTAACTCATATAGGTCTAGCTCTCGATCGGTACTAAAAAACACTCGTGTCTGTCCGAGGTCATTCTGGGCAACCTCTACCAAGTCTCCCGAATAGTCAGGTGATGCAGTGACTTCGGAACTATTAAACAATCTTTTCCAAAAAACCATGCCAGGGGGCTATCGCCTCAATATTATCCTTTTAGCCTAGTATATTTTATTTTCCCCTCCCTACCAACAATCGGGACACCTGAGCGCCAATTTGATTGGTTGAGTACGGAGAGGGTGGGATTTGAACCCACGAACCATTGCTGGTTACTCGATTTCAAGTCGAGCGCAATCGACCACTCTGCCACCTCTCCAAGGCAGTCAGACCTATATCCTATCATTACATCTCTTGCATAAATCAAAAAAAATTTTTTCCGCAAATGTAGGGAAAAGGGCAGGGTTAAAGGTTAAAATTTCCCCTTCCCCCCTTCCCCCACTTCTGCAAGAAGTCTATTCTAGTTAATTAGAGGCGTAATTAGGGGTTTCCGAGCCGGATTTTGGGGGGACGATCGGCCAGACCAGAGCTACTTCCCCTCACCATCCCCACCCAGAGAACCGACTTATTTCTTTAATTTCTGTAATCTTCGGCTTTCATGGGGGAAAACTACAATTAAAATGGGGGGGTGTCTTGAAATCGCTGTTTTGACGTATAATCACCTCAATAAAATTTAGAAGCTTCTAGAGTTTATAGTTTTAAACCTTTCTGTGGGGAAAATGTATTTATTATGAGTTCAATTATTGAAATCGGCGAGCAAAAAATTAGCGACTCACAGGTCTTGCCTCTTTTGACCAAATATGGTATGTTACCGCAGTTAATCCGGGAAGTAATTATCGAGCAAGCGATCGCCAATAGCAGCTGCAATCCTGAAGAAAGAAACGCCGCCTATTCCCGTTTCTATCAAAATAATCAAATTGCCAACGATGAACAAATGAAATCTTGGTTACGACAAAACGGGATGGATTCCGAACAACTAGAATATCTAATTCTTCGGGACATTAAATTGGAAAAATTTAAACAGGAGACTTGGGATAACAAAGTAGAATCCTACTTCTTGCAAGTCAAAAATCAATTGGATAAGGTGGTTTATTCGCTGATTCGGACAAAAAATCTCGGCATTGCCCAGGAACTATTTTTCCGGATACAGGATCGAGAAAATAGCTTCGCTGAACTAGCCAAAAAATATTCCCAAGGATCAGAAGCGGAAACCGGAGGACTGCTCGGACCGGTGGAACTGAGCGTCCCCCATCCCCAGATCGGGCAAATTCTCAAAGCAAGTAAACCGGGGCAACTGTGGCCACCGACGCAAGTGGGAGAATGGGTCGTGATTGTCCGGTTAGAAAAATATTTATCCTGTGAACTGGATACTCCCACCCGTCAACGCTTACGCAATGATTTATTCCAACAATGGTTAATGACTCAAATGCAAACAGTGAAATTTATCTCCGAATCAACCCCAGTCAATAGCGAGCAGGTATCGGTTATATAGCATCCCTTGCAAAGCTGGGTAAACCCAGTCTTTTCGCTTAATTATTTGCCAACTTAGTCAATTTTCGCCTAGCTAATGAGTTACACCACTTTAGATTTTACCGCCTTTCTGGAGACTGTACAGCCCTTTGATCGCCTGCCCGTCGAGGTTAGACGTTCTCTGGGCCAGAAATTACAACCCTTTCGCTATGAGATGGGCAATGCCATACTCAAGTGCGACCGCTTACCCTCTCACCTCGTTCTTCTCTACCAGGGAGAGGCCAGACTTTTGGGTTACGATGCTAGGGTTAACAATCCGTTGCCGGTTACTTTGGCTAAATTGCAGCCGGCCGATTTATTCGGGTGGATTAGTCTTCTGCGCGGTAGCCCCTGTGAAACGGTGATCGCTTCTTCGGAAGTCACGATCTGTTTAACCTTAAAAGAAGAGGATTTTTGGTATTTAATCAATAATTACCCCGAATTTAAGGAACATTTCTTTAAAGAAACCTCAATCGCTGAAGTTTATGCTGTCCTAGGCTCCTATCTTAATCAACAGGCCTGGGGTGGGGGGGACCTGAAAGAAATTGCTCAGGCTCTTTTAAACAAAGCTTGTGTGTCCTACAACCAGATTAACGATGATTATCTCTGGTTAGTCAGCGAAAATACCGATAATTATCCTATCGGCACAGTTATCACCCAGAATAATCCGACTAACGCCCGCTTATTAGGTCTTTCCTCCAATCAGTTAGACGAATTCCTGACAGTTGCCACCGAAGCGGCCGCAGCAACAGAAACGGATGATATCTGGGAAACCCAAGTCATCAAAGGAAATAAACCCACCCAGGTATTGGATATCCCCCAAGGAAGAATAAGCGACATCACCAGCGATATCGACCTTGAAAAAACTGTCCAGAAAAACCAGAAATCCTATCCTTTTTTCAGGGGAAAAACGGAACTAGAGGCGGTGAGTGCCTGTTTTCAGATGATCTGCAAATATTTTAATATCCCCTTTCGCAAGGACGTGATCCAACGCATACTAAGGGATCAACTGCAAAGAACTGGCAGCCTTTCCCTGCCCCTGTGTGGGGCTGTGGCTGAGGTAGTGGGACTCCATAGCCAATTAGTACCCCTAAATGCTACTTCCTTGCCCAATATCAACCCTCCTGCCCTAATTCGCTGGCAAGACACCATCGTTATCCTCTACGAAATTAATCAACGGGAAACCACGATCGCCGTTCCCGAACGGGGGATAATTAAACGCAAAACCAGCGAATTTCTGGAATCTTGGGGCGAAAAAGGGGAAGTAATTCTGCTCAAACCCACCAAACACACCCAGCAACAGCGTTTTGGCTTATCATGGTTTTGGCCCTCTGTCAAGAAACATAAACGAGTCTTAATAGAAGTTTTTATCGCTTCTTTCTTCGTGCAGTTGTTTGCCCTAGCCAATCCCTTGATGATTCAGGTGATCATCGATAAAGTGATCGTGCAGAATAGCCCGGAAACTCTGAACACCCTCGGGGTTTTCCTCTTAGTAATTGCCGTTTTTGAGGGAATTTTAACCTTTTTGAGGACATCCCTTTTTGTCGATACCACTAACCGCATCGACATGACCCTCGGTTCGGAAATTATCGATCACCTGCTGCGCTTACCGCTGAAATACTTTGAACGGCGACCTGTGGGGGAAATTTCGACAAGAATCAACGAATTAGAGAATATTCGGCAATTTTTAACAGGTACAGCCCTAACGGTGGTATTAGATGCCATTTTCTCGGTTATCTACATCGTGGTTATGTTGATCTATAGCCCGATCCTAACCGTTTGGGCCCTGGGAGTCGTGCCGATTTTAGTTCTCTCCACAGCTATTTTCGCACCGATCGTGCGGCGACAACTGCGAGCAAAAGCGGAACGAAACGCCGAAACCCAATCCTATCTAGTGGAGGTAATGACGGGAATCCAAACCGTGAAAGCACAGAATATCGAATTGCGTTCCCGTTGGCAGTGGCAAGAGCGTTATGCGCGCTATGTGGCCGAAGGTTTTCAAACGGTCATGACCTCAACTTTGGCCGGTTCCTTTAGTCACTTCTTTAACCAATTATCGGGTTTATTAGTGCTGTGGGTGGGAGCAGCCCTGGTTTTAGACGGAAAACTCACTCTCGGTCAATTAATCGCCTTCCGGATTATCTCTTCCTACGTTACCTCGCCGATTCTGCGTTTGACCCAACTCTGGCAAAACTTCCAAGAAACCGGCTTATCCCTGGAAAGATTGGCCGATATCGTCGATACTCCCCAAGAAGCGGAACTAGATCGCCAAAATATACCCATGCCCTTAATTAAAGGCCATGTCACCTACGAAAACCTCGCTTTCCGCTTCAATCCCCACGGCGCCCTGCAACTATACAACGTCAATTTAGAATTCCCCGCCGGTACTTTTGTCGCTTTGGTGGGAGAAAGTGGTGCCGGGAAAAGTACCATCACTAAACTATTAGCCCGTCTCTACGAACCAGAATCGGGACGGATTCTCATTGATGGCTATGATATCAATAAAGTGGAACTCTATTCCCTGCGTCGTCAAATCGGCATGGTTCCCCAAGAAACCCTATTATTTGACGGTACGGTACAGGAAAATATCGCCCTGACTAACCCAGATGCTACTGTGGAGGAAATTGTCTCGGCAGCGAGAACAGCGGCGGCCCACGAATTTATTATGACCCTGCCCAATGGCTATAATACCCGTGTCGGTGAACGGGGAGCATCCCTATCGGGGGGACAACGACAACGGGTTGCCATCGCTCGTTCCGTCCTGCAAAGACCGCAAATTCTCATTCTTGATGAGGCCACCAGCGCCCTCGACTATAACACCGAACGGCAAGTGTGTCTGAATCTCAAAGAAGCTTTCAAGGATCATACGGTCTTTTTTATCACCCATCGTCTAGCTTCGATCAAATCCGCCGATATTATTGTCATGATGGATAAAGGGACAGTAGCGGAGGAAGGCACCCACGAGGAATTAATGGCCAAAAAAGGCCTTTACTATACTCTCTATAAACAACAGGATTCGCAAATCTAGTCAGTCAGTTATCAGTGATCAGTGATCAGTTATCAGTTATCAGTGATCAGTAAACGGTTATCGGTTCACTGATTACTGTTTACTGTTCACTGGACGGCTACGCCGTGCCTTTGGCAACACTGAAAAAATAAATATAGGAGAATCTTCATGGATGGTAATTCTAACAACGGTCAAAACGGCAACGGCAACGGTAAAAGCGATGAACTGACCCAAGCGGGTAAAAACGTGGCCACTACCACGAAAAATAAAAGTATTACCCCTTCCTTACCCACTTTCAGCCCACCGGAACAATCGGTGATCCTGAAACAATCGCCCATTTGGTCGCGGACGATTATCTGGACATTAATGAGTGTCACCACTGCCGCTTTAATTTGGTCAGCGTTCGCCAAAATCGAGCAGGTGGTGGGCGCCCAAGGACAACTTAAACCCCAGGGCAAAGTGCAAGAAGTACAATCACCGGTGAATGGGGTAGTACAGGAAGTTAAAGTTAAAGACGGCGATCGAGTTAACAAAGGTGATGTACTGGTTTTAATGGATTCCAGTGCCTCGCAAGTGCAGTTAGAATCCTTGAAGAAAATTCGCACCAGTGCTGAGAAGGAAAATCAATTCTATCGTCTCTTAATGGCGCAGGATCTGACACCGGCAGCAGTGGAAAGTTCGATCGCTCAATTAAAATTACCGAGTGAAATCGCCGACTTAGCCCGTAATCGTGCCGCTTTGGTGGCAGAAAATCAACTTTATCAAGCACAGGTCAATGAAGGTGCCTCTAGCTCTTCTTTACAAGGTGATCAATTAGCCCGTTTAGAGGCGGCCCAACGGGAGTCCGATTCTCGACAAGCGGCCGCTAGATTGGAAATGGAACAACTAGAAAAACAATTGGCCCAAACTAGGGTACAGTTGGCCGATGCCCGCTCGCAATTAATTAATGATCGCTTCGTCTTAGAAGAAATTAAGACTCGTAATGCCAATGCCATGAAACAGGGCCAAGAAAGCTTGGATATCGAGCGCAATATTCTTAACGATATTGAACCGTTGGCAGAAGAAGGAGCAGTGGCTCGTTATCAGATCAACAAGCAAAAACAATCGGTTACTGACCGTCAAAATGAACTGCTGCAGCAAGAGGCTAATGGCAAAATCGATCAAGAAAAACAAGAGAAAGAAGTACAAACCGGCATCGCCGAAATTTCCCGTTTGGAACAGGAGGAAAAGCGTTATTTCCTGTTGATCTCCCAAGCGCGAGAAAAGCTGATTAATACCACGGTAATCACGGAAAAAGATGTGCGCGATAAAATGGCGGACAATCACAAACGGATCGCTGAAATCGATAGTCAGATCAGTCGCATTATCATTGATAATAACAAGCGCATTGCTGAACTAGACAGTCAAATTAGTCAAGCACAACAGACGATTAAATATCAAAAAATTACCGCCCCCATCGATGGTGTGGTCTTTGATCTCAAGGCGCGGCCGGGGTTTGTTCCCCAACCGAGTCAAGCGGAGGCATTATTAAAACTTGTTCCCGATGGCTGTCCCACCCAGGTCAAAGATGCCGCTAAAGGTTGTTTAGTGGCAGAGGTGGACGTGACTAACCAAGACATCGGTTTTGTCCGCGTGGGACAAAAAGCCGATATTCGCATTGATTCCTTTTCCTACAGTGAATACGGCGATATTAAGGGAGAAGTAATCTCGATCGGTTCCGATGCTTTACCTCCCGACGAAAATCACCGTTTTTATCGGTTCCCCGTCCGGGTACGCTTGAACAGTCAAGATTTAGTTTTGAAAGATCAATCCACTCTACCCCTGCAATCGGGGATGTCCGTGAGCGTCAACATCAAAGTCAATGAAAATCGCACTGTTTTGGGACTATTTACCGATATGTTCAACAAACAGGTGGATACTCTCAAACAAGTCCGTTAAGCGAAAAAATTCGGGGGTACATCCTGCCAACGGCCCGATCCGATGGCGTTAATCGCTTCCGAGAGGTTAACTGCACCGGTATAAAGGGCGCGGCCCACGATTACTCCCGTTACTCCCAAAGGTTCCAAAGACAATAAACTCAGTAGATCCGTCAGGGAACTAATACCCCCGGAGGCGATCACGGGAATTTCGACAGATTCGGCTAATTCTCGCAAAGCGGCGAGATTAGGGCCAGAAAGCGTGCCATCTCGATGAATGTCAGTGTAGATAATCGTGCTGGCCCCTCTTTTTGCCATATCTTGCCCAAGAGCGATCGCTTCTACCGCAGAGGTTTCTAACCAACCCCGAGTGGCTACTTTGCCATCGCGAGCATCAATACCAACAATTATTTGCCCCGGAAAGCTTTGACAAAGTTCGCTGACTAATTCTGGCTTTTCTACGGCTATTGTCCCTAAAATCGCCTTTTCTACCCCGATTTTTAGGAGATTACTCACCGTTTCTAGATCTCGCAGTCCACCCCCCACCTGCACCGGGATGGCAATATCATTAAGAATTGTTTCAATAGTTGACAAATTAACCGATTTACCCTCTTTAGCTCCATCCAAATCAACTAAATGTAATCTGGTTGCCCCCTGATTGACCCATTCTCGCGCCACTATTGCGGGATTATCGTTAAAAACCTGCGATTGTTGGTAATCTCCCTGATAAAGTCGCACACATTTGCCATCGAGAATATCAATAGCGGGGATAACTTCCATGTTTTTCTCAATATCTAACTAAGGAGCGTTTTTTATTATATAGTACCAGCCGTCAGCTATCCGTGATCAGTTTGGAGTCTGACAGGGGAACAATCCCTCTCAAAGCATTGTCCACAAAGGTTTTGAGGCTCTTCAGTTACAAACAGATACATCGCTTTCAGCCAAAAAGCTAAGGAGAGAATCAGGGATTTGGGCGAGCTTACTAGAAATCTTGATCAACAACTGGGGATCAGCTGCATCGAACTTTTTGGCTCGAACACCCCAAAAAGCTTGTACTGTAAAGAGTTCAGCCAGCTTGTCCCCCTGTCAGGTTTTGAGTATTAAGTGAGCAGTATCTATTAAGTGTGCATGATTAAATGGCAGTAACATTGCTGTCTTTTCACTGATTACTGTTTACTGATCACTGATTACTGATTATCGATTCCTAGAAGAAAAAATTCTTCTAGAATGATAAGTAGATATACTAGAGGAATTATACTCATGTCTGCTGGGAAGTTTCAAACAGCCGCTTCATTATCTGATCGAGAGCTAGAAATACTCGATTTAGTGGCTAATGGTTTAACTAATCAAGAAATCTCGGAAAAGCTAGAGATTAGTAAGCGTACCGTCGATAATCATATTAGTAACATCTTGACGAAAACAAAAACCGATAATCGGGTGGAGTTGGTGCGTTGGGCATTGCATTGGGGTAAAGTTTGTCTGGATGATATTAATTGTTGTATCCTTCCTTCCCCGGTGCCGACCGATGATCAGGTTTCCTAAACTTCTGGGACTTTTGCTTGCGGTTAATATCATCAGTCTGGGGGGATGTAGTGATGCGGGTTTTGTCACCCCTCCCCAACAGCTTTTAGGAAATACTTTAAATACCCCTTCCTCTGAAGATAATCCCCGTTTTAACTACGATGGTCGTTATCTGGTCTTTGCCTCCGATCGCAGGGGTCAACGAACGATTTATTTATTCGATCGAGTGGCTAATCGTTTAGTTCCCCTACCCGGGTTAAATCAAGCAAAAACCTATCAAGATCAACCGGATATTAGTGCCGATGGTCGCTATATTGTTTATGTGTCGGAACAGTCCGGTAAACCCGATATATATATTTATGATCGACAAACTCTGCAAACCAAAAATCTCACCGAAAATATTTTAGGAGAAGTGCGTCGTCCGACGATTAGTGGTAACGGTCGTTTTATTGCTTTTGAAAGTAATCGTTTCGGTCAATGGAATCTGGAAATATTTGATCGAGGTGGTGAAATTTCTCCTTCTTTACCCTCGATCAATTCTTCCCCGTCCCGATAATCAGTGATCAGTAATCAGTGAAAAGACAGCAATGTTAAGTAGTCGTGCAAAATTAATTTCCTAGTGAAGATAGGCAAGAGGCAAGAGGTGGTTAGATATGTGTAATTAATTTTGCTTAGGTACTTACTGCCATTTGATATGGAGAGTTTGGTCAGTATCTCTGTCAAAACTGGAATTAGCAGCACGGCAGGGATCAACAGATTAAATCCCTGGGACTTTATATTATGCCAGAAAGGACTGTCCCTCCCGGAGAAAAACAGGCAATTGAAAAAGAACTACTCTGGCAGCAAAATTGTCGGCTCTCCCAGGTTTGGTGGGTAAAATGTATTCTAAGATACATTCCTCCTAGCGAGGGGGTGGAACGAACCACAAAGACACAAAGGACACAAAGATCGATCGATCCTATGTCAATTAAACTTATCACACAGAACCTAGAAGAGCCAATTGTCTTTAATCAGCTATCAGTCATCAGTCATCATTTATTATTTATTAGCCAGATCCAAGTCATCTTTTTCCCTTTCCCACTAACTACCGCTCAACTTTAAACATCGCTAGAACCGCTCTGGAGAGTAGCGAGGGATTTCTCAAAATTCATTCTCTGTTCGGCATTGCGGAGAAAGTAACCACTCATCATTGCCGAGGCCAATAACCGGCCTAGATGTTCGCGACTGGTACTGATAGTGACCCCGAAATGTTCAGAGGGAAGGTTGCCCAAAAGTCCGATAATGTTGCGTTCCATCACCTGGAAAACCTCTGGGGACTCCGGTTTCGAGAGTTGGGCGATTGTTTCTGGACTTAGGGTCTGCACATACTGCCACAAACTCTCGGAAAATTCGCTATCGGTACCAAATAAATTGTGATGGCGATCGTTTTCTCTATACACCTTTGATCTCCTTAACTCAATTTTTTTAAATTACCCTTTTGGTTCTTCCAATCTAACAGTTTTTTGAAATAGTGGGAGTCGGTAGAACCGAACCTGAAGGTGATGGTAATCCCAAGCAGAAAACCCATCTCCAGCAAAAATAAAAAACTTAACACTGATGATAACCGATCGCTGTTCACCGATAACTTTTATTTACCCATACCTAACTGCTGGGCCTTTTGATAGACTTTCCCCTCCGTCAGCAGCGAGGGAGCAATCACCACTTCCACCTGTTGCATTTCTCTTAAGTTCTTAGCACCTAAAGTTCCCATACTGGTTTTCAGCGCCCCTAGGAGGTTATGAGTACCATCATCTAATTTTGCCGGTCCAACGAGGATTTCGGCAATAGTTCCCGTACTGCCCACACTAATTCGGGTCCCCCGGGGTAGAACCGGACTAGGTGTGGCCATACCCCAGTGAAAACCGCGGCCAGGGGCCTCCAATGACCGGGCAATGGGAGAACCAATCATCACCGCGTCAGCACCACAGGCGATACATTTGCAGATATCACCGCCGGTAATAATGCCGCCATCGGCAATAACGGGGACGTATTTACCGGTTTCTTGGAAAAAATCGTCCCTAGCGGCGGCACAATCGGCCACAGCAGTGGCTTGGGGAACTCCCACTCCTAAAACGCCGCGAGAAGTACAGGCAGCCCCCGGACCGATACCGACTAAAACCCCAGCTGCCCCGGTTTTCATCAGGTTAAGGGCGACTTCGTAGGTGACGCAGTTACCCAAAACCACGGGAATGGGCATTTCTTGGCACAGTTGCACCAAATCGAGGGGGGTGATAGCTTCCGGGGATAAATGGGCAGTGGAAACAACCGTTGCTTGGACAAAGAGAATATCGGCCGCTGCTTGGGCAACGATAGCACCGTATTTGACGGCACCGGCAGGGGTGAGGCTAACTGCCGCAATACCGCCTTTTTCTTTAATTTCTTGAATACGAAGCTCGATTAGTTGCGGTTTAATCGGTTCTGCGTAGAGTTCCTGCATTAAACCGACGAATTCTGCTTTGCCGACCGCCGCAATGCGATCGAGAATCGGGTTAGGATCCTCGTAACGAGTTTGAATACCTTCGAGGTTTAGTACCCCTAGCGCCCCCAACTCGGAGAGAAGGACGGCCATTTTAGTATCCACCACCCCATCCATAGCGCTGGCGATAATCGGGATTTCCCGCTCGATATTGCCGAGAGACCAACGGGTATCGGCTAAACTAGGATCGAGGGTTCGCACTCCGGGTACAAGTGCGATTTCATCGATACCGTAAGCTCTACGGGCTGTTTTGCCCCGACCAATAATTGTATCCACGTTTCTATACTATTTCAGACCTATTTAGCCTAGACTAGCAAATTTCGCACCATCTCGAAAAGCTTTTCGGTATTATGGCAAACTAGGCATCGGGAAAATAATCGCCACAGTTGATCGCTTGTTCGGTGTTGGCGCTCCTGGGTTGTACACTACATTTGAGGCGATAATCGTTGGTAAAGTAGCGGCAGTGGGAGCAAGGGATAGAGTGCATCCGTCGCGCAACTTGCCAACTATCGCGCACGGCACTGGTTAAAGACCAGCAAACTAAAGCGATAATGGCAGCGGCGATTGAAAAACGTAAAATAATCCAGATTTCCATAGCGAGCAACTAAAATTACCTGATGTGGATGGGAATCAACCGAGGTAATCGGCAGATGGTTAGATACTGAACAGTTTACTGACATCCAGACTAACCGTTAGCAATCACCAGACTTTTAAGAACATTTTCGGTCATGGCCGCTATTTGATCCAATTGTTCCTGATGGCGTTTTGCCTGTTTTTTGGCTTCTACCTTGCGTTTCAGGGCTTCCCGGGCTAAATCATCGCGATTTCTACTTAAAGCTTCGATCGCTACTCGATTCCATGTTTCTGCTTCTTGAATGGCTTTTTTGTACTGGGGTTGAATTTCATCCCAACTCACCTTAAGATTGCTTAAAGCCCCTGTTAACAGGGTTTGGGCATTGTTGGGGTCGGCTCCGATGAGGGATTTTTTCAGAGGTTCGTAGAGTCCCACCGCTTGTAAATGGGTAATAATCGGGATAAATTCTTCTATCTGTTGACTTTTGCTAATACCAGTCTTACACCAAGTGGCAAAATGTTCGCAGTTGTTAAAAAGAAGATTATATTTCTGCTCCCCCAGACGACTTAGCGCCCTTTCTACCACCACATCGGGGATAAATGAAAATCCCACCTCTACATAGCGCACCACATAGATTTTACCCCCCCTAGCAAAGGTTTCTAGGGAAGTTCGTTCCACAATCTCGCTCGGTTTTCGGTAATGAATGACGCTACCATCACCGCAATCGATGCCATGATGGGCATAAACACCCCGAAGATTGAGCAATTCCCGATAGGCGTATATTTGATCCCCTTTAGCCATATTTTTTTAGTGATAAAGTAAACAAGGAGATTATCTATTGAGTCAGTTTTTCTGGGTATTAATCTTCGTTTTCATGAAAATATTCCCGATCGCGATTTGTCAAAACCTATGGTAGCATTTATCTTAATAGTGAGGTACAAAGTTTTCCTTTAGGGGAGTCGGTCGTCAATACCAAATTAGGTTACACTTCATTTTTATGGGAAACGCTGTAAAAATTATCGCAGCAGAAATTGAGAACTATAGCCTAAATACCAGCGATGGAAGCCCCTTTTTGACTGTTAACCCCCTTAAACCAGAGATTATGGATGCTTTTAGTCCCTTTCCCCCTGACTGGACAGAGAATGCTGTTCACGCCTACAATTTTTGTTGTCCTTACTGTGGGGCAAAAGCTAAAGAAGCTCAGGCCGTTTGGATCAATCGCCGCGCTCCCGTTTTAGGAGAAGATTCCCGTCGTAAATGGCAGGAATTCTATCATTGTCAATGCGATCGAGTTTGGTGGGCCTGGAGTAGTGATCGACCTGCCGAAAATAAGTAATTCTCAATCGGGAATCGAAAATATGGCCGATGTTTATGTTTCTTGGGATGAATACCATCGTCTGATCGAAAAATTAGCAGTAAAAATCGATCATTCTGGTTGGCAATTTGCTCAGATTGTCTGTTTAGCTAAGGGAGGATTGCGCGTCGGTGACATTCTCTGTCGTCTTTTTCGTCAACCCCTAGCCATTCTCTACGCTGCTTCCTACGGGGGGCAAAATCATCAAATTCGGGGAGAATTAACTATTTCCTCGAATTTAGCCATGATCGAAGCCAAATTAAAGAGTCCCTTGTTATTAGTGGATGATTTAGTCGATTCGGGAATCACCCTCCAAAAAACCTCGATTTTATTGCAGGAAAAATACGGGATTACCAATATCAAAACTGCGGTGATCTGGTACAAAGCGGCATCAAGAATCAAACCTGACTATTATGTGAAATATTACCCCGATAATCCTTGGATTCATCAACCCTTCGAGCGTTACGAGTTAATTACCCCCAAAGACCTCCTAGAATAAATTCAGTTTAGCATCAGCGGTAGAGAGTTTCCCCTTAAAAATACCACCAAAGAAGATTCATATCTGAAATCGGCAACGCCATCTATTCTCCGTAGGATTCAGCAGTAATTTTGCCCCGAAAAACGATGTAATTATAAACTGTATAGGCTAGTAAAATTGGGATTAAAAAACCAACAAAAGTCAGCATAAACACCAAAGAACTAGGGGCGGCCGCCGCTTGATAAATTGTCACGGACGGGGGAATAATATCGGGGAAAATCAACAATCCCAAACCGATAAAAGAGAGCATAAACAGCAATACTGTCCAGACCATGGGGGTGTTTTCTTCCTTTAGTTGCAAACTCCGCAGTAATAAACCCAGTAAGACCACAGCTAAAATCGGGATGAGGATAAAGATGTAAATTAGTCGAGGGTCAAATAAACGCTGACGGATATGGTCAGAAAGCAGCGGCGTACTGATGGTGATAAAGACAGCACCGATAAAAGTGGTAATAGCGGCAATTTTTGCCGTTTTATAGTGAACTTCCTGTAAATTACCCGTAGTTTTCAAAATTAGGTAAGTGGAACCCACTAAAACATAAGCTTGGATTAAAGTTAGAGACACTAGAATCGATCGCCATGTTAACCAATCAAAGGGGCCGCCGGCAAAATGACCCAATTCATCCACTTTAATGCCCTCAAAAACCGCACCGAGGGCGAATCCTTGCCCCAAAGCGGCCAAAAAACTGCCGAGTCCGAAGGCATAATTCCAGAACAACTTGCGACGAGAATGTTCACGAAACTCGAAGGAAACAGCCCGAAATAACAGCCCCACCACCATAATCACTGCCGGCAGGTATAAAGCGTTTAAAATTGTCCCGTAAGCTAGGGGAAACGCCCCAAACAGGGAACCACCCATCAAGACAATCCAAGTTTCGTTAGCATCCCAAACATTGCCCAAACTGGTCATTAAAATACTGCGACGCTTCTCGGAGGAGGAAGTCAGGGAAAGAATTCCCACCCCCAAGTCAAAACCATCGAGAAGGACGTAGAGAAACAGGAATAAACCCAGAATAAAAAACCAAATTTGCGGCAAAAAATACTGTAACGGTTCCATAGTTCCTCCTATTGTTGCGCTTCTAGGGAACGAGGATTTAGTTCTGGTGAGGTCACTTTTTCCTGTTGAGTCCCCGGCAGTGGTAAGTTAAGATTTGGTCCCTGACGGATAATAAGACTACCGAAATAGAGAGCAGAAACCAAGAAAACGACATAAATCGCCGTAATTCCGATTAAAGAGGTTAAAATCTCGCCTGCGGGCAGTTTAGAAGCAGCATCCACTGTCCGGATTTGATTGTAAACCGTCCAGGGTTGACGACCGACACAACGGACAATCCAACCGGTTTCAACCGCAAGATAACCCAGAGGGGCCGCAAAAACCCAAGCGCGCAGTAACCATTTTTGACTGTCGATTTTTTCGTTACTCAGTTGACCGCGCAGCCATTGCCCGACAGTTACAGCCATTAAAGAAGCAAGAAAAAGACCGATAGCGACCATAATCCGGAAGGAATAATAGATTAGCCCCACCATGTGCGGTCTGTCTTCGTATTTCCACGTTTTTAAGCCGAGAACAGGTTCCGATAACTTGGGTTTTAACTCCAAAAGATAACCCAAAGCATTAGGAATTTTCACTTCCCAGCTATTTGTCTCCGCTTTATCCTTGGGTAAAGCAACCAAACTCCAACCGGCAGTTTCTCCCGCAGGAATAGTTTCCCATTGCGCTTCCATGGCGGCTAATTTAGCCGGTTGATAGTGATACACTTGTTCGGCACTAAGATGACCGACAAAAATTTGCAAGGGAGCAATAACAATCGCTAGAGTAAGAATAATTTTGAGAGAACGACTAAAAAAGCTAATGTGACGTTTATTGAGCAAATACCAAGCACTAATCCCACCAATGACGAAAAGAGAAGTTTCCAGAGTAGCGAAAAACATATGCAGG
Source organism: Microcystis sp. BLCC-F209 (assembly GCF_041928595.1). NCBI lineage: Bacteria > Bacillati > Cyanobacteriota > Cyanophyceae > Chroococcales > Microcystaceae > Microcystis > Microcystis sp. BLCC-F209. The sequence goes on along the minus strand of NZ_JBHFLL010000135.1, from coordinate 39,450 downwards.
AAACTATTAACCATGAAGGGATTGAGAATCGCTTGTAGGTAATCCTGAACGATAAATTTACCATCCACGAAGATGCCACCGGCGGGGGTTTGCAGCCAAGAATTAGCGGTTAAAATCCAGAAAGTGGAAAGATTAGCCCCGAAAGCGACGAGAATTGTCGCTAGGAAGTGAATTAAAGGGGGAACTCGTCCCCAACCAAACAACATAATTCCTAGAAAACTAGCCTCTAGCATAAAGGCCATGGTTCCCTCGAAACCGAGGATAGTTCCGAAAAAGTCCCCCACCGCTTCCGAAAAAGGCGCCCAATTCATGCCAAACTGGAAGGCCATGGGCAAACCAGAAGCAACTCCAATGCCGAAATTGAGAATGTAGAGTTTTGACCAGAAGCGAGCGTGATGATAGTAGTCAGGATTGCGAGTTTTTAGCCATAATCCTTCGACAATGACTAGATAAATGCCCATACCAGTGGTTAACACCGGCCAAAGCATATGGAAGATAGCGGTGATGGCGAATTGTATCCGCGACAAAGCAACGGGATTGGCAAGTAAATCCATGATTACAATCTTTAAACGATCGTGAAGATATGATAAGCACCTATAATACTTAGCCAGTAATGCCCTGAAAAGGCAAGGGTAAATAGGGATTATACAGATTGTTTTTAGATTTATGCGATCGCTTTGGTGTTAGTCAATGACTTAGTTAGTATTCTTGTATTATATTGGGGGGAAAACTCAGAAAAATTGCTAGAATATTAGCCTGATTAATTAATTTTCCCCTCGATCGAGTATGACTTTCTCCTCAGCCGCAGACTTTCAAGATGAATTTGATGTCATCGTCGTCGGGGCGGGCCATTCCGGCTGTGAAGCGGCCCTAGCTTGCGCCCGTCTCGGTTGTCGTACCCTTCTCCTCACCCTTAATCTCGATAAAATCGCTTGGCAACCCTGTAACCCCGCCGTCGGTGGTCCGGCTAAATCCCAATTAACCCACGAAGTGGACGCTTTAGGCGGCGAAATTGGCAAAATGGCCGACCGCACCTATCTGCAAAAACGGGTTCTTAATGCCTCTCGTGGACCGGCAGTCTGGGCCCTACGCGCCCAAACCGATAAACGGGAATACGCGGCGGTGATGAAAGGTATCGTCGAAACCCAAGCCAATCTGGTTATTCGGGAAGGCATGGCCACAGACCTGATTTTAGGGGCAAATGAGCAAGTTTTAGGGGTAGAAACCTATTTCGGCACTTGTTTCGCCGCTAAAGCCGTCATTTTAACCACTGGCACTTTTTTAGGCGGCAAAATCTGGATCGGCGGCAAATCCATGGCCGCCGGACGCGCGGGCGAATTTGCGGCGGTGGGTTTAACAGAAACCCTAAATCGTCTCGGATTCGAGACCGGTCGCCTAAAAACTGGCACTCCTGCCCGTGTGGATAAGCGTTCGGTGGATTACTCCCGCATGGAACCGCAACCGCCCGATGACGAGGTACGTTGGTTTAGTTTTGATCCAGAGGTGTGGATCGAACGAGAACAAATGAACTGTCATCTCACCCGCACCACGGCGGCAACTCATCAATTAATCAGAGATAATTTACATTTATCCCCCATTTATGGCGGTTTTATTGACTCCAAAGGGCCGCGTTATTGTCCTAGTATTGAGGATAAAATCGTCCGTTTTGCCGATAAAGAAAGTCATCAAATTTTTATCGAACCGGAAGGGCGCGATATTCCCGAACTTTATATCCAAGGCTTTTCAACCGGACTGCCGGAAAATGTTCAATTAGCAATGCTGCGGACTTTACCCGGTTTAGAAAACTGTGTGATGTTGCGTGCTGCCTATGCAGTGGAATATGATTATTTACCAGCAACTCAGTGTTATCCAACCCTGATGACGAAGAAGATTGAGGGATTATTTTGTGCGGGACAAATTAACGGGACAACCGGTTATGAAGAAGCGGCAGCCCAGGGACTGGTGGCGGGGATTAATGCGGCGCGGTTTGCTTTAGGAAAAGAGTTAATTGTTTTTCCCCGGGAGGAAAGTTATCTAGGAACTTTGGTCGATGATTTATGTACTAAGGATCTGCGGGAACCCTATCGAATGTTAACCAGTCGTTCCGAATATCGCTTAGTATTGCGATCGGATAATGCAGATCAAAGATTAACACCTTTAGGGCGAGAAATTGGCTTAATTGATGACCGGCGTTGGCAATTATTCCAGAGCAAACAAGCTAATATTATCGCTGAAAAAGAACGCCTACACGAAACGAGAATTAAAGAACGGGATGAGGTGGCAATTGCCATCGTTAAGGATACGGAACAAAAAATCAAAGGTTCTCTCTCTTTAGCGGATTTACTGCGTCGTCCTAGCTTGCATTATCTCGATCTTGATCGTTATGGTTTAGGTAATCCCGAGTTAAATTTAGCCGAAAGAGAAGGGGTAGAAATTGAAATTAAATATTCCGGTTATCTGAAACGACAACAAAATCAAATTGACCAAATTAGTCGCCACAGTAACCGTCATTTATCCCCCGATATTGACTACATGAAAATCGAAACTTTGTCAATGGAATCGCGGGAAAAATTAACAAAAATTAAACCCGCCACCATCGGTCAAGCCTCGCGAATTGGCGGAGTCAATCCTGCCGATATCAACGCTTTATTAGTGTATTTAGAAATGCGGCAGATGTCGGCAGTTAAAAGTTAGCAAATAATCTCGATTTTAAGCGATCGAGAATTATTATCGGCTGCTTAATTAGGGTTTGCTGAATAAATGTGAAATGTAGGCAAGGTAAGGGTTTTGTGGCTTTTCTCGCGAAACAGGTGCAAGATTTTGAGAGAATCATGCTTCAAAACCTTGCGTCTTCATCGGCCCGCCTCCTGTAGGGGCGAAGCATTCGGGCAATAACCTATCGGTGAAACCGTAGATTTTCTATCCGAATGCTTCGCCCGTACTTTTTCAGCAAACCCTAAGTGGGTGGGTGGAATTAAATATAAAATGAACGTAGGTTGGGTTGAAGCATGAAACCCAACGCCCGCATGGGTTACGCTACCGCTAACCCATCCTACAAATAATTGTGCCTACCTACTTAATTAGCAGACCCAATCAAAATAAAGGGCGACCAAAAATAAGGATGGCTTTTAATTTGACTCAGTTTGGCCTTTTGCATGGCTTCACTTTTAGTCATACCATTCTTGAGATTTTGATAAAATTGGGTCATAATTTCGGCACTGGTATTATCTTCAGCACTCCAAAGACTGGCAATTACTGATTTAGCACCGGCTCTTTCTAAGACGTAAGCAAGTCCTGAAATTTCCTGGCCGTCTGCGTTGGCTTCCTTGGCGGTTTGACAGGCACTCAGGGTGATTAATTCGGTATTTTTTAAGCCTAATAATGCGGCATCAGCGATGTTATATTGCTCTTTATTGGCGAAAAGAATAGTATTAGCTTGCATACCCAAATTAGGACAGCCAGCAAGATTAAAGCATCCATGAGTTCCTAAGTGTAAAATCGAGAAGCGAAAGGCTTGTTTTTTGAATATATCTAGAGTTGCGTTTATACCGAGATATTTTTCACTTCCCGGAAAGATTTTGCTGATAGTTTCTGCTTCTATTTCTGTGCCTTTAAGTTCTTCTTGGGTGGGTTTAGGGTTAGCAAATGCTAGGCCTTGTAAGGGTTTTCTTTCGGTCGCGGGAGGGGTAGATGTGGAGATGCGAGTTAAATAATAAATTGGATATTTTTCTAGGAGAACTTGGTCATTTTTCTTATCGTAGAGAGTTTCAAAGGGAATATAGCGCAGTTGTCCAGTGGCGATAATAGCGATATTTTTCGGGGAACTGGTGGCGATTTGTGATTCAATGGGACGGATTAAAATCTCGTAGAGTTTGCCACCGGTAACATCCACATCGCTATTTTTATGATCGGCTAACTGGGTACGGTATTCGCTGACGAGTTTATTCAATTCATCGCGTTTTGCATCACTTTGAATAACGATTAATTTTTCTCTAGTAACGAGAAATAGAGCGACTTTATCGCGGAGGGGAACGGGTTGAATAACGAGGGTATCAGGAGCGATATTTTTCTGTAGTTGGGCGATGTCGGTGGGTTTGGTTTCAAAAAGTTCAGCAATTTCAGGATATTTATCTCCGATAGTTTCCGCATTTTTATACACTTTCTCCTCGAATTGTCGGATCTGTTGTGCCAGTTCTTGGGAGTATTTATCCTGTAGTTGTCGGCGCATTCCTTCGAGTTGTTGATTGTCGGTGTTCCAGTTATCAAGTGCTTTTTGTGCATCGGGATCAGCAACTTTGGCATTAATCAGGCGATTGTAATCGGCGAGATCGGCGGTAGTGGCGAGGTTAAGCCATTGAAAGGCTTTTTCTGGTTGGTTTTGCTGGATGAGGAGATCGGCGAGATTGTTTACGGTTCTTTCGTTAGAGGCTAAAAAATCCTTGCGATCGTCGCGCAATAATCCCCCACGCATATCTAGATAAATGTTTAGAGATGCTTCTAGGTTTGTTATAGCTTCCGCGGGCTGTTTGTTATCTCGGTAAGCTACGCCAAGATTGTTGAGGCTGAGAGCTTCTCCAGCGCGATCGCCGATCTCGCGGGCGATAGTTAAATACTGTTGAAGGTACTCGATCGCCTTTTGGTACTGTCCGAGGGAACGGTAAGCGTTTCCTAAATTGCCTAAAGAATTGGCTTCCCCTTGGCGATCTCCGATCTCGCGGGCGATAGTTAATTGCTGTTGAAGGTACTCGATCGCCTTTTGGTACTGTCCGAGGGAACGGTAAGCAATTCCTAAATTGCCTAAAGAATTGGCTTCCCCTTGGCGATCTCCGATTTCCTTGGCGATAGTTAATTGCTGTTGAAGGTACTCGATCGCCTTTTGGTACTGTCCGAGGGAACGGTAAGCGTTTCCTAAATTGCCTAAAGAATTGGCTTCCCCTTGGCGATCTCCGATTTCCTTGGCGATAGTTAAAGACTGTTGATAGAACTCGATCGCCTTTTGGTACTGTCCGAGGGAACTGTAAGCGATTCCTAAATTGCCTAAAGAACCAGCTTCCCCTTGGCGATTTCTGATTTCTCGATAAATCTGTAAGGCTTGTTCCCACGATTGCAAGGCTTCCCGAAATTGACTGGTTTGAAATTGTTGAATACCTCGCTCATTAAGCCTATCCGCTTCCGCTTCCCTCGCATCCGTATTTTGCGCTATTACCGCAGGGACGAGAGAGGAGAGTTTCCCGTTAACAACTGGTAGGGTGACGGTAGCCACTAGAGAAAGGGTAAGTAAGGCGTAAATTTTGGGATTCATAGTTATTTCCGCTATCAGTTATTAGTTAATACACCTCATCATGAGTTCCAATGTTAATCAAAACTATTCTATCTGTTGGAATTTTCTCGTCTTGTTCTAAATAGAAAAGGCTCTCTTAGATTTGGTGGGTAAAATGTATTCTAAGATACATTACTCCTAGCGAGTGAGTGGAACGAACCACAAAGACACAAAGGACACAAAGATCGATCATAATGTAAGTTAAACTGATCACACAGAAACCAGAAGAGCCATAGAAAATGATGCGGCAATCATAACTACAGGAACAGGCTCTCAATTCCTGATATTCTCCCCTGACTCGATTAACATTTCTTGCTGTTCCCTGGGTAATTGACTAACCAACTCCAGCGCGTTTTCAAAGGTAATCATATTGAACTCCCTTGTTAAATTTAATGCGATAACAGTCTTATTTAAGTACGAAGATCTAATCAATGACATGATTTTTCCCCTCGCTAACCCGACATTAGAGGAATCTTTAATAAACGTTTCCTAATCCAATCAGCTAATTCTTCCTCTGAAAGCTTACCAACAGCAAGATCGATCCATATCTGGTATTTTTCTTGACTAGAAGCTTGAACATCGTAGCCATTGAGCCTGAGAAAAGTCCTCGTCACCACATAGGCCGTTCTCTTATTCCCATCTACAAAAGGGTGATTCTTGACAATCCCATAAGCGTAGGCTGCTGCCAAAGAAGCCATGTCAGGAGGCGACTCAGAATAAGCCAGAAGATTTTGCGGTCGGGAAAATGCGCTTTCTAGCAACCCCTCATCTCGAATACCCTCTAATCCACCATGCTCGGCTATTTGGCGGTGATGAATCGCGAGAGCTACCCCATCAGCTATCCAGATTAGCTGGTTCATGAGCCTAAGTTGCCAGCTTTCTCAAAACATTCCAGTCTTCGCGCATCACTTCCTCCGCCACTTCCATTTGCTGGACAAATTCGGGGTCGTAGGGTGTAAGCTCAAAGCCATTCGGCGTTTCCAAGACGTAGAGCATATCGCCTTTACTAAGGCGCAACTTCTCCACCAACTCTTTCGGGAAAATCACCCCCATAGAGTTCCCTACCGTTGTGACTTTTAACTTAATCATCGTTTTTTGACTGAGTAAATATGTCAATTATAGCACCTCCCATATTTCCTGAATTTCTCACATCACTTAACAATTTAGTATTAACTTTCCGAACCATTGTCTAATCTCTTGTTTTTCACTCTCTTCCAACGGAAAATCAATATTTTTGAATTGTTCGGCCGTTCTCTGTTTGACTCCTAAAATCTCAATCCCTACAATCCTATCCGTCTCATCGTAATCATAGACAATACCCGGCGCTACTTCCTCAGAATCAATAACCTTTCCCTCAAAACGACGAATATAAGCGGCATTAGCGGCTTGATCATAGTCTATTTTCATAGTTTCCCCTTTAATCGGCGTTCAAAACGGACAGTTACCAAAAGATTATAATTACTAAGTAGGTAGGCGTTAAAAATTATCAGAAACCCCCCTTATCAAGGGGGGACTAAGGGGGGATCGAACCTAAAATCCATTTTTAATTTAATTATAACCAGCTACTTATATTGTTCACATCAAACAAAAATACCCATGAAAAATAGACAAGAATACCTCAACGCCCTAGTCAACTTTGACCAACCCCTATCAACTATCCTCCCTATCCTAAAAACCTTTCCTTGGGACAGTAGCGAAGCAATTATCACCCTAAAAAAAGAGCATCTGATCGATATTCTCGATCGCTATCTTAATAACGCTCTATCTGCCACCGACTTAGAAAACTGGGCTGATGCCATCGAATGCAGAGAAGATATCGCCTATAAAACAGATGAGGAATATCTCATCAATGACATCATTTTTTACCTCGCTAATCCGACCTTAAATGATCCACTATCACCAAAAATGATCGAACAATACATCAGCCAACTTTTCCATTTAAAGTCTTCTTTAATTGCCTAAAAAATAGACCTCTTCTTTGTGAATTTTAATGGGGGTTTACTTGAATCTCAATTTTGTCCGAGGAGTTGAATTTAATTTCCTCGACAACGTAGGAACTCTTACTCGCTACCCCCTCGATACCTCTTATTTCTAGAGAATCTAGCGAGGTTAAAGTTACTTCTGCTTTTCCTTCATTAACATCAATAATTTTAAAGTTCTGTAAAGGTTCCTGCCAGCGTTGTCTATTCTGGTTTGGATTGCTTGATCCCCCTTCCCCACGAATAACAAGCGTTCCGCTTTTGATAATAACCTTGCCTTGAAACTCTATCTGTTTGATCTCTTTCATTGCCACTTCTTTTGTTTTTGATTCTCTCCCTAAAGCGATCATTTTTGCTTGGGAATCGAACTTGATTAATCTCCCAGATAGAGAAGTGCCATTTTTTAAAGATACTTTTGTATCATCCGGCATGAATACGGGGATTTTCTTGACGGGAGATCGATCGCCGGTGGCTGGTAGATGATAGCCAGCAAGAGAGGCGATCAAAACTAGGCTAGTTGCGGTTATTATTGGGTAGAGTTTTTTCATCTTTACCTTGCCTGAATGATCGGGATTGGGTTGGTTCTGTTTTCAATCTTGGATGTGGTGGGTTAGCGCTACTCGTAACCCAACCTGCGGTTTTTGTCAATATATTTTTACTTTCCGAAACCTTTGTTCGGGCGGTTTTGTTTGGCAATACGGAGGGCTTTTCCAGTTTTACCATCCTGTAGTGCGATCCGCATCGATCGCTTTTTCTGGTAGGATTGAATATCCGCCGCTAACGGATGAGAGTTATCGATGCGTAGATGGGTTAAAGAACAGACAAGACTCGTTTGTTTTCCCGATTCGTTTTTTAGGGAACAAATAATTCCCCCCTCGTCTCCCATGTAGAAAATTTTATCGATCGAAAACTGGTGATCGGGTTTGTATCGCTCGCCTTTTGTTTCAGCTATTTTTAACGTTTCGGGAGTTGCACGCACAGGGATCGGTAAACTTGCTTCCATTTTCTCAATTAAAAAACGAACTTGTCGGGGATCGTCGATGGACATGGTTATTCTCCTTGATAAAATACAAAGAACTGGCGATAGAACCCGGTCGATCGAGTAGGATAGCGATCGAAAACGCCAATCAGGGACATTTTGCCGTGAGCGCTCCGAATTCTCCCCCTCCCGGAACACAGATACTAGGAACCTTCGCCAGTCTTCTCGGTTTGCTGGGGATTTTTCTCTATTTTACAGGATGGATCTATCGGTGGGCCTATTTCGGCTGGTTTAGCCTTGAGATCAACCGTCTGGACTTGCCCTTGCGTTCCTTCCTTTTCGTGCCGATACAGGTCTTCTGTGGCGATTTCGGGGCGTTGCTGCGAACGTTTCTGGCGCTGGTTGCCGTTGCCTTTGCGATTCAATTTACTCTCTGGATTTTGTCTCCCCTGCCATCCTATTCAATTGTCAGTCAATCTAAACGGAAATTTCATCAAAAATTTCAACCCCTAAGTTTATTAGTTCGGGGAATTCCCGAATCTCTCCGAAAAGATTTGATCGCTGTTATTTGGCTATTAATTATTCTTTTTTGGTTAGCTCGAATTCAGGGATCGATCGATGCCCGTCGCGATGCAATTAATGATAGTTCTACCTTACCAGTTATCACTTTAGTTTTACCAGAAAAACAGATAGCGATCGGTCGCAATCCTGATGATGTTTTTACCGATCCTTCTCTCAAAGGTTATCGAATTATCGGTGAGACCAAATTACTCGAAGAGCTGCGGGGAAAAGAAACGAATGATAGTAAAGTCAATCCCCCGCGAGTTTGGCGGTTATTAATCCAAAATAACAATTGGATCTATGTTTTTCGCGGGTTATCTCCTCAGTCGGCAGAAAATGAACGTCCGGCGATTCTAGCCATTCGCGAGGATAAGGAAGGACAATTGATGATTCTCGCGCCGGATGTCCCAAAATCCTGATGAGAGTCAATCGGGGAAATGATCAAAAGCGATCGTTAATAAAAAAAGTCTAAAAGTCGCAACCCACAAGGTTTTTAGATTCATTCAGCATACCCTATCTAGGGATTGCCACCACCGACAGCGATGCCAGTACCATAAATCTGAGCATTTGTCAAGTTAATTCTCTCCATCGATGCACCTGTCACATCGGCATCATAAATCACGGCGCTGGTGAAATTGACTCCATCGAGATCAGCTTGATTGAAACTTGCATTAGTCAGAAAAGCTGCGGTTAAATTCGCGCCTTCTAGGTTAGCATCGGTCAAATCTGCGCCTTCTAAGTTAGCTTCCTCCAGATTAGCTCCCTGTAAATTCGCTTTTCTCAAATCTGCGCCGATTAGATGCGCCCCCCTTAAATCCGCACCGCGGAGATCACAGCCCGGACATTCCCGCGTATTCAATAATTGTTGTACCTGTTGGGGATTTTCCGCACCGACGGGGTTAATCAGCAGTAAGGAGGCTAGGGAACCTAGGGTAATCATTAAAGTCCTTTTCATCGTTTTCGCCTCCTCCTTCGTTTTCTTCTCTACTTTTAGGATAGGAAAAAAGCTGCTAACCAACTTCCCCCGATCGGGCTAATTCTCCTGTTATCTCACTTTTGCTTGCTTTTGCTAGTCGATCTCTCCTTTCATCACTGTTGCGATCGCTGCTCGGGCATTTTCCTTAAATTCCTTGACATCGACGCGACTTAATAACCAAACTGCTAGGATCATTCCCAATGCTTGCACGAGGAAAACTAAGCCATAGGCTAAAACCGGACTAGAAAAGACAACTTTACCGATATTTAAAATCGTACCGCCTAAAACCGTGGCTAATCCCCGGGCGATCGCTTGGGATAATCCCCAAGCGCCGATAAAAGTTCCTGCGGTTTCGGCGGCGGTTAAATCTAACATTAAACTGGTAGCTCCGGCGGTAATCATTCCCGAAGCTAAACCGAAAAAGAGCAAGCTTGATTTTAATAAACTTTGGTTAGCAGAAAAGCCGGCAAAAATCAACAGAATAAAACAAATTGTTGCAAAAATACAGCCATATTTAGTGGTTTTTTGTTTACCGATGCGGGGAATGAGCATAAATCCCGTGGCAGCAATACCAAAAAGGGTTCCGGTTCCCCAAAAAGCGTTCAATTGGGTGGTTTGGGCGATACACATCCCAAAAACCTCGCCGCCAAAGGGTTCCATAATTGCATCCTGCATAAATAAACTCAAAGTCATCATCAGCAGGAAGGTGAAAAATAAACCAGTTTGCCGACTAGCGGTGAGAACCTGTAACGCATCCTTGAAGGTAATTTGATCCTCTCTTTGCACAAGAGTGGACCGGCTACTAAAACGAGAATATTTTTTTTCTACGCCAAAAGTCGCTAAAATACAGAGAACGAAAACGATAGCGGGCATAATCGCGAACACGGGGTTAATACTCGCCTGTAGCTGCGGAATATTGGCTATAGGGGCTGATTGAGTCGGATCATAGGTCAAAATATTTGTACCGCAGATATTGGGAGTATCCAGCAAACGAGAACTAACGATCGCCCCGACGACGATTCCCACCATCAGCATTGACCAAACTATAGCAACTAATTGCGATCGATTATCTTCATCGGATACATCCACCAAGAGGGCAGCAAAAGGGGTGGAACTGGCACTTAAAGCGAGTCCGTAGAGGGCGAAAATTAAGGCTAAGAGGGCAATCCAAGCGTAGGAAATGGTATTCCATCCCGAAGTTTGAATACTAAGTCCCAATTGCCAGACTACCTGCAAAGCAATAAAAGCTAAAGCGGTAAAAACTGCCGCGCCAATCCAGACATAACCGCTGCGATGATGACCGAAAATAGTTTTACCGTCGGATCTTTGCCCAAACCAGATGCGCGCCGGACTAACAAACTGGTGCATAGCGATCGCAGCTGCGGCGAGAAAGGGTAAAACTTTTAACTCATCGATCATAATCCGATTGAGAACCCCCAAAGTCAGCAGGGACATAATACCTAGTCCCATTTGAAAAAGTCCTAAGCGAAACATGGTGAAAAGTCCCAGTTTTGGCAGGGGTTTTGGGGATGAGTGAGTAGAATTGGAGATATCGCTGGTAGCCATGGTTAAATCAGTACAAAAAAAGCCGGTATTTAAAAATTTAACGCAGGACGAGCAGACATCTTCTATCGAGCAGCGCTTCTCCTAAAGTTTCTAATTGTTCTAGAGATAGTTCTTGGATTTGTTGGCCTAAAGTCGAGGATATTTCACCTCAACGAGGGTTAAGTAGCCTTAGAATCAAAGAAACCGCTTCTTATCCTCTTCCTTTTTCCCAGATGTCCTGATTAATGACTGATTCGCCCATAATTTCTTCCCTTTCTTCCACTTTTTGAAACCATTTAGTCCATTTTTCTTTTAAGTCCTCTCTTCGGTACGCTTCAATTTCTGCGGCGATATCTTTTTCGGTAATATCCTGAACGCCGGGTAAGGATTGAGTTTTATCAAAGAGTTCTTTAACTTTTTGGCTTAAAATCTGACGGTTTTGTTTGTCCGCTAAATTTAACAAAGCGTCTTTTAATAAATCTTCAACGCTGTTATAGTTTCCTGTCGCTAATTGAGAGTTAATTAATTGTTATAATTCGGGATTTAAGGTAATATTTATGGTAAAATATGCTCCTGTATAATTCGGTGGATATTATGATGGTTCGTGAACGATTTCATCGATAAATTCTTCTCTTTCGTCTTCCGTCATGGTATCCCAATCATAACCGCGTTCTTTGGCTACGATTCTAGCTCTTTCTGCTCCTTCATTAAATACTGGTTCCAACTGTCTCCACTGACTGAGAATGAGAATTTTATAAACTTCCCGTTTCTGGTCTTCGGGGAGTTGTTTGAATAAGTCGATCACTTGTTCGTTGCTTAAGGTTAAGTTCGGCATAGGTCGCTTCTAGACACCAGCATGATTAATCAGTTTAACACGAGTCCTCAATGGAGAGGTTTTTCGGTTCGCCTATCCCTTCTGGGCTTTGATCGGTTAGAATCAAGAAATTATCGGCCTAGAAAGTCCTTTCATCTTCCCGCTTGCCGTAAAATTATGATTGTCTCTCTCCAAGAAGCTCAAGCCAAACTGCCCGAACTGATATACAATCTCAAACCGGGGGAAGAATTATTAATTACCGATAATAATCTCCCACTGGCAAAATTATCAGAATAATAGAATGATCTCGCACACCTCGAAGCGGAAACCTTCGCAATTAAAGAGGGAAAGTGCAAGGGTTTTGAGTCCATATTTCGATTTCTCAACGTTTGTTTCTTGCACTTTTTTGCCAAAAAAACCCCAAGCCATTTTCTAGCATGACCTCCACTGATATTTAGCAAGCCCTAAGTATTAATGATCTTTTAAGTCCATTTAGTTAAAAAATCTTGTAGTGGCGGATATGGTATTCGTTTTAATTTACCAAAATTAGTATCTTTTTCATAATCATTATCTGCCAATGTTTCCCCTGCCCTTTGTTTTTTCCTGCCATTATTACTAATCACCTTGGGAACATTATCAATCCATTTACCGCCAGTTTCTATCAATCGTTGATCTCTTGCTCGAATGCAATCGATCATTGAAAACACTTCAATGTCAACGATAAATGGTGAACAAAAACCATTTTCTTCTTGAAGTTGAATAGCTGCAATCAATAAAACATCTTTTTCGGCATCAATACTATCAATCGTAATATTTTCTTTTAGTCTTGCCGATGGTTCTCTTGGTGTCGGTGGTCTTTTGAGTTGTAAAGTTTTATTATCTACAAATAAACCTTTTAACTCTACTCTTTTGCCTGAAATATGAATGTAGTCGGGATAACTTTCTCGTTCTCCAATTTGACTGGGAGATTTCTCTAGTCCAAGGTTTTTAATTTTTTCCTGATTTTGATAATTTGAAATTAATTGAATTTGGGGTAAAACTCCATCTAAAAGTGTGTTAACAATTACAGCCACTTGGCTAGGTTCAAATCCTTTTAGTGCTTGATCTGGAATACTCAACCAATCTATTTTTATGCCAATCAATGACTTAAAAATATTGCGTAGTGATTGAATTTCTTGTGGTGATATATCGGGCATAATCATTAATTATTTGATAAATTTGCCTGTTTCATTATCTGTCTGCAAGCAAGAAGGTTTTGCCAAGATTGCTCTGCTAGAACTATTAAACTAGAGTTTATTTTTGTCCGTTCTTGCAATGTAGGAACGCTTACAGGTATCTGTTCCAAATTCTCTATGCTTACTCTTGGACGTGTTCCACCACTCCCTGCTGGCATTTGATGGAGAAATAAAGCTGATTTGAGATAACACCACCAAAAATAAGGGAGTTTATCTTTGGGTATGATCTCTACAAACTCTGAATTAATAGGATAGAATAAGGGACTATCTTTTTCGATCCAAGTTGCTTTTGGTGTTACTAAAACATTGCCAAGATAGGCTCTCATAGTGCCAAAAATTAGAGATTGTTCACCGACAACACTATATCGTCCTTTTGCTAAATAATTATCTTCTAGGACAAAGGTTAATAGTTCTCCTTTTGGAATGTTTTTATATTCTATCGGTGCAAAATGACACAAACTAATATCGCATTTATGATTGATAATTTTTTGAATATCAACAAAATCTGATAGAGTATAACCTAAGTCATTCTTTTTGTAATGATAGGGATTCCAGATACCTGCTTCTATCTTACAGGTATCTACTATTGTCAAAAAAGTATGCCCGTTTTTTTTCATTGTTTTTATACTTAAATACCGAGAACTTTGGCGACTTCCTTGTTTTCTAGCAATGTTTTTAGATCGTTGCTTTCTGTCTTTTTTTGCTGATTGTTCAGGGGGATGCCAATTGAAGAAATATTAGAAAAAATCGTTTTTTTATTTATTGTATTTTTACCTTTTTTGTCCAAGACAATAATATCGGCACGAGTCGTGGTATTTGAAGTTGATTGAAAAACGCCTTCAGGTAATATTATAACGGCAGTTAATAACCAACTTTTCTCGACACTTTGACGTAACTTTTCATACTCTTTATTCGAGATAATTGAATGAGGCAAAAGACAAACTAAACGTCCGTCAGGCTTTAATAACTCTAGAGCTAAATCAATAAATAGAGCATCGCTATTTCTATAGCCTAAATTGAATAAGTCGCTTTGAGATTCTAACAAGTCTATTGGCAGTGAAAACGGTGGATTTGCTACAATGTAATCTACTTGACCAAATAGTGTTTGAATTTCTTGATCGGGACGATAAATATTCGAGGTAAATAGAGAAATATTCTGACTTTGGTTAGTATTTATTCTTAAAACTAATTCCGTTAAACCGACCAACATCTCATCTACATCATTGGCAATGAGATGACAAGGTGTATATTGCCAACGTTCTCCCGCTTCTTTTAGAAAAGTTCCACTGCCACAAGTAGGATCCATTATTAAAGCATCCGATTTAATAGGAAGCATACTGACCATTTGTTCTGCTATTGCGTGTGGGGTAAAAAACTTTCCTGTAATATCTCGAAATCTTTTAGCCAGAAAATATTGATAAAAAATCGGTAGATTTTTTCCATTGACATCTTTTTTTATCTGACAATAAATTACTTCTTGAAGAGTCTTGTCTTGAAATACAATTTCTGATAAGCAGTGGCCTTTCATAATAATCTTATCGAGCTTTTTAGTAGTTTCAATGGCAAAAACATCAATGTAAGAATAGGCAATTACATTGAATACATCTTCCCCTTCATAGCCAAACTGTCTAAAAGCTAACTCTATATCTTTCAGAGCTTTAGTTTCTAACATTCTTTTACCTCGCACTTTTTGATCCAGATTTAGATTATACATTTTGTTAATCTCCTAAAAACCTTCTGGCTTTAAGACAGGACGATAACGTAATTTGATAATAACAGAACCACTAAACCTAAAGCTTGATTGAAAAGCAATAAAATTGAGTTGCTGAGTCATTATCCCATTGTTACAAATCTGATTCATTATTATTTCATAATTCATTTTAAATTCAGAACCATTTTTATCAATTAGAAATATAAAATCAGCACATCTTCTATTAGGATTGTCTCTAGATGGATCATCTTCATAACAAAAATCTTCGGTTTTATAGATAACCGAACCATTATTACACTTAATAGCGAAAAAAACGCTAGTAATTCCTGATTCTAAAACTTGACAATTATATTTTCCTTGCTGAGTTTCGATAAAACCACTTGCTTCAAACCAAGTATTATTGATTAATCTCTGGGGCCAGTCCTCTGGACATGAATTAGCAAAAGCAGCATAGTTTTCTAAACTTATTATAGCGGTTCTCGCATCTGTGCGGCACACTTAAACCTTTGCTAATTAAGCTGTTCAGGATCGGGAATGTACCTCTTGTGAATCAGAAACGCTATATTATGCTTATAGCTTTTGTTAACCATTTTAACATTTCAAATTTTCCTTTGCATAAGGATTAATTATAGTAGTTTTATTGTAGGTTAACTTTATGTTAACCTACAATAATTTTGTACTACTTAACTACCGCCAATCCTTGCCACATCGCGGGCGTTGGCTTCAAAAGCCGCATCGAGGGCAGAATCGCCGGTTAAACCAGAATCTAACGCCTCTTTAATACACTGCAACATCCGCTTATAATCCTTGGGCATTACCTTAACAAACTTGGGCAACATTTCCGACCAATTTGCTAAAACCAGTGCCGCTTTTTGACTTTGGGTGTAATCAGCATGGCGTTGAATTAACTCGCGTAAATCGTCGATTTCTTCCCCTTCTAGCGCCTCTAAAGCCACCATTTGGGTATTGCAACGAGTGGCGAAATCCCCCGACTCATCGAGGACGTAGGCGACACCACCACTCATCCCGGCGGCGAAATTGCGACCGGTGGGCCCTAAAACAACGACTTTACCCCCCGTCATATACTCGCAAGCATGGTCGCCAACGGACTCAACCACCGTAGTCACCCCAGAGTTACGCACCCCAAAACGTTCCCCAGCAACCCCAGAAATATACACCTCACCACTGGTCGCGCCGTATAAAGCCACATTACCGATGATAATATTATCCTCGGCCACAAAAGTGGAACCTTTGGGCGGATAAACGATGATTTTGCCACCGCTTAAACCCTTACCCACATAATCATTGGCATCCCCTTCTAACTCCAGTGTCACTCCTTTGGGAACAAAAGCACCGAAACTCTGCCCCGCGCTGCCCTGAAAATGGAGATGTACGGTATCTTCCGGTAAACCCTCCCAGTGACGTTTAGTGATTTCGTTGCCTAAAATCGTCCCCACCACGCGGTTAATATTTTTAATCGGTAGTGTCGCCTTGACTTTTTCGCCTTTTTCAATGGCATCCTTGCATAAATCCAGTAAAACGGTTATATCCAAGCACTTATCTAAACCGTGGTCCTGGGGAATCTGACAATAACGCCCTACCTCTGCATCTACCTCCGGTTGATAGAGAATTGGAGTTAGGTCAATTCCTTTCGCTTTCCAATGTTCTACCGCCTGTTTTGGCTCTAATACATCAGTTCGCCCCACCATTTCATTTAAGGTGCGGAATCCCAATTCGGCCATAATTTCCCGCACTTCCTGGGCGATAAATTTCATGAAATTCACCGTATATTCGGGATCTCCGATGAAATTCTGCCGTAATAACGGATCCTGGGTCGCTACCCCCGCCGGACAGGTATTAAGATGACAAACCCGCATCATAATACAGCCTAACGTCACCAGTGGCGCGGTCGAAAAACCGAATTCTTCGGCCCCCAATAGGGCTGCCACCACCACATCGCGGCCGGTTTTCATCTGGCCATCGGTTTCCACCGCAATGCGACTGCGAAGATTATTTAACACCAATGTTTGATGGGTTTCTGCTAGTCCCAACTCCCAGGGTAAACCCGCGTGTTTAATCGAGGTTTGGGGTGAGGCACCGGTCCCACCATCGAAACCAGAGATTAAAACCACGTCAGCGTGAGCTTTAGCGACTCCGGCGGCGATTGTGCCAACTCCCACCTCAGAAACCAGTTTTACGCTCACTCTGGCCGCACGATTGGCATTTTTTAGGTCATGAATCAACTCCGCGAGGTCTTCAATCGAGTAGATATCGTGGTGGGGTGGGGGAGAGATTAAACCAACTCCGGGGGTGGAGTGACGGACTTTGGCAATCCAAGGATAGACTTTTTTACCCGGTAATTGACCGCCTTCGCCAGGTTTTGCCCCCTGGGCCATTTTTATCTGCAATTCTCGCGCTTGGGAAAGGTAAAGACTGGTGACACCAAAACGGCCGGAAGCCACCTGTTTAATGGCACTATTTTTCGAGTCTCCCCGTTCATTTGTCCAAGTGTAGCGCTCGGAATCTTCGCCGCCTTCCCCGGTGTTCGACTTGCCACCGATACGATTCATGGCAATAGCGAGGGATTCGTGGGCCTCTTTGGAAATGGAACCGTAACTCATGGCCCCAGTTTTAAAGCGTTTCATAATCGCTTCAATCGGTTCCACTTCTTCGATGGGGATACTTTCCCGGTTTTTAAAGGTTAATAGTCCCCGCAGGGTGAAGAATTTTTGATTCTGTTGGTTGACCAGTTGGGAATATTTCTTAAAGAGGTCGTATTTGCCCAATTTTACCGCTTGTTGCAGGGTATGAATGGTTTCTGGGCTAAAAAGATGGGCTTCCCCGTCCTTACGCCATTGATATTCACCGCCAATATCGAGGGTATGCACATTAACATCCCGGTCGGGGAAAGCGTGGCCGTGTCTGAGTAGGGATTCTTTGGCAATAATTGCTAAATCGGCCCCTTCAATGCGGGAAGCTGTCCAAGTAAAATAGCGATCGACTACCGATCGATTTAAGCCAATAGCCTCGAATATTTGCGCCCCACGGTAGCTTTGCAGGGTAGAAATGCCAATTTTAGAGGCCACTTTAATTACGCCCTTGGTGGCGGCTTTTATGTAGTTTTTACAGGCACTCTGGTGGTCAACTCCTACCAATAATCCTTCCTCGATCATACTGCCGAGGGTGGCAAAGGCTAGATAGGGATTAATCGCACCGCAACCATAACCGAGGAGAAGGGCGTAGTGATGCACTTCCCGGGGTTCGCCGGATTCCAGGACAAGGCCGACTCTGGTGCGGGTTCCCTGCCGGATGAGGTGGTGGTGTAAACCGGCAACCGCCAGCAGTGAGGGAATCGGGGCGTGATTTTTATCGATACCTCGATCGCTTAAAATAATAATGCTTGCGCCCGCTAAAATTGCCTCGTCCACCTCTTGACAAATTGCCTCAATTGTGCTACGCATCCCCTCGACTCCCGAAGTGGGATCGAAGAGAATGGGAATAGTCACGGTTTTAAATTCGCTATTGCCCTGTAAACGCGCTAATTGGGCATTAGTGAGGATGGGAGAGTTAAGTTTAATCAGGTGACAGCTTTCGGGCTGCGGATCCAAGAGATTTCTCTCAGCACCGATAGTGGTGATGGGAGAGGTGATAATTTCTTCGCGAATCGAGTCAATCGGGGGGTTAGTGACTTGGGCGAATAACTGCTGAAAGTAATCATAAAGCAGTTTTGGGCGATCGGACAAGACGGCTAGGGGTGTATCGGAACCCATGGAACCCACTGCTTCCACTCCATCCCGGCCCATGGGGGCTAATAAAAGACGTAATTCCTCAAAAGTGTAACCGAAAGCGGTTTGCTGTTGAATTAGGGAAACAGCAGTTTCCGGCGGGGCAGTTTCAACGGCCGGTAAATCATCTAAATTGACTAAATTTTCGTTTAACCACTGGCGATAGGGATGAGCTTTGGCAATAGCTTCTTTTATCTCCTCATCGGCCACGATACGACCTTCTTTCATGTCCACAAGGAACATCCGGCCGGGTTGCAGACGACCTTTAAAAGCGACGCGTTCCGGTTCAATGGGTAAAACTCCCGCTTCCGATGCCATGATTACTAGGTCATCTTTGGTGACATAGTAACGGGAAGGACGTAAACCATTGCGGTCTAACACTGCTCCCATCATCGTACCATCGGTAAAAGCGATCGAGGCCGGACCATCCCAGGGTTCCATCAAACAGGAATGGTATTCATAAAAGGCTTTTTTCTCATCACTCATCGATTCGTGGGCTGCCCAGGGTTCAGGAATCATCATCATGACAGCGTGAGGGAGAGAACGCCCCGATAAAACCATTAATTCTAGGGCATTATCAAAAATTAAGGAGTCACTACCCTCGATATTAATAACCGGCTGGATTCTTTTGATGTCTTCCCCGAACAAGGGTGAGGCAAACATCGACTGACGGGCGTGCATCCAGTTAATATTACCTCGCAGGGTATTAATTTCGCCATTGTGGGCAATATAACGGTAAGGGTGGGCGCGTTCCCAACTGGGGAAGGTATTGGTACTAAAACGGGAATGGACTAATCCTAAAGCGCTTTGAAAGTCGGGGTCGTGTAAATCGGGGAAATAGTCACCCACCTGTACCGGCATTAATTGCCCTTTATAGACAATGGTACGACTAGAAATACTGCAAGGATACCAGTAACGATTAAAAGATTGACGACTGAGGTGGGAACGTTTGCGAATAACGTATAATTTGCGTTCAAAGGCCAGATCATCGCTTAAATTGGCATCGCGTTCGATGAAAACCTGTTCGATAAAGGGTTCGGTAGATTTGGCCGAATTACCCAAACTAGAGTTATCCGTGGGAACATCACGCCAACCGAGAACTTTTAACCCCTCTTCGGCGGCGATTTTCTCGAATTCCTGCCGACTTTTCCCGCGAATTTCGGCATCAGGGGCCGTGTAGAGCATTCCTACCCCGTATTGTCCGGCTGCTGGTAAGGTAAAACCTAGATTACTGGTCACTTTCCGGAAAAATAGGTCAGGGATTTGGCATAAAATACCCGCCCCATCTCCGGTATTTTTTTCCGCACCGCACGCGCCACGGTGATCGAGGTTTAATAAAATTGTTAAGGCCTGTTCAACAATATCGTGGGACTTTTTCCCCGTTTTATGAACGATAAAACCGACACCACAAGCATCATGTTCAAATTGGGGATCGTATAGTCCTTGTTTCCGTGGAGTTTGATTGTTATTCATCTTGTCTAATAGCCTAGCAGTCTGGAAGGGAATGGCCTAGAGGGTGAGCCAGAGTAGCGATTCTAGGTATATCAATTTTGTATCCAGACTGGACCTTCGGTCTTATATCTTAAGGAAATGTTTCGATGTGACAAGGGTTCCTTTATGCCGAATCCAACTTCCGACCATTCTAGAACCTAAAAATGGGTCACGGCGATTTTTCTTGGCGATTAAATATATCGAACTTGGTTTCGCATTTCGTCCGCAGTCACTCGATCAAGAATAACCAGTAAACGGTTCGCCATCTCTCGCGGAGGGCGACGGACAGCGAAAATCACCCCGTAATGGGTTCGATTGGCATCGAAGTAATCGCGAACCAGTTCTTCAAAATCGGTTCGGTTGTGAGTGACTAAGGTTCTCCCCTGACTCACCGCGTGAGCGAGTTGTGCTTTATCTGTGGCGTTAAGTTGTCCCGCATCCCTCGCAGTAATCGCGTCAAACCCCCTCGCTCTCAACAACTCGGCGATTAAAACGTTAACATCTTCATCTAGATAAGTAGGTGGGTGGAATTAAATATAAAATGAACGTAGGTTGGGTTGAAGCATGAAACCCAACGCCCGCATGGGTTACGCTACCGCTAACCCATCCTACAAATAATTGTGCTACAAATAATTGTGCCTACCTACTTAGAGACGGATAAAGAGATTATTCACGAATTTTTTAGCAGCGGATCGATTAAGTCGTCGGGAACGCGGTTATGCTCGATATAAGCGTTAATTTCCTCTAGATGGTCGCTGTAATAGGTCAACGCACTGAAGACCTGACTTAACGTCAGATGGGGCATTCCTAGGGGTATTTCTTCGGGAGCGACCCCCAGACGCCAAGTTTCGACGATGGCGCGGACGGGTGTACGCGTTCCTTTGATAATTGGTTCCCCGTGTAAAATCTCGTCGTCTCGAACGATATAGAGATATTCGGTCGCTTGAACCATCGCGGTTTTCTGGAGTGGATATCGTTTAGTTTATCGTATCGATCGAACCCCCGACTATTCCCCATAAATATCGGTTCGGTTACTTCAGCCACCCGATCTCACTTGCGGCGATTCTTTCTGCTCTTTCTCGCCATTTTTTTGAATTTTCTGTAATTACCTCGCACATCGATCGGGCTTTTTCCGCCGCATCCCGCGCCATTTCCAGAATTTCCTCTAGTTCCCGTTCATTTAGTCCTGTTTCTTTTTCGTCCATCACCGTAAGCCCTCCAAGCGATTTTTAACTCGAATAGAAGCGATCGATCACACATAAATTGCCTCTCGATCGATCCGTGCCTTGAGGTAAGGATTCAGAGAATCCCGATAGCGGATCACGTCCACTTCCCGTCCGAATAGGTTCTCTAGTTCGGCTTTCAGTCTGACTCTTTTAAGCAGATCGGGGGGCATATATACCACTATATCTATATCGCTCGTCGGTCGGGTTTCCTCTCTGGCTACCGAGCCGAAAATGCCGATTCGATCGATCGCGTATCGTTCCTCCAGTTCGGGTTTCAGGGTTCGTAAATGTTCCAATATCTCGTTGGCGGTGATTTTATCTACCATCTAATTTACTCCCTTTAGTTAATCGTGCGATCGATCTCTCGATCCTGATCAAAGACTAAAACGGGCTGCCACAATCGCACAACCCGTTCCCAATCAATTTAATTTTTAGTCGGTCAAAATTACTTTTCCAGTTTCCGGCCTTTGCACAATAAACCGACCCCGGCAACAGAGAGTAAACCGAGAACCGTCGCAGGTTCGGGAACGGTGGTAGGAGCGGCGGGAGAGTAGGTTAGGGTTGTACTATTGACATCGAGGACACCAGTGAATATACTTGCTCCTCCCTTGACAGAGAATGTATTCCCCAAGCTGCCAGGGAAGTAATTTAGAGCCAAAATATCGGCATTATTCTGAGCGGCAAATGAACTCGCGGTAATCACCCCGCCACTGACCGTAAAACTATTAGCCGGTACATTAGCAGTAAAATTCGCCAGAACATTAAAGGGGAATGTGTAGCCTAGGGCGGAGGGAGCGGAAGTCACGATCAGCGAAGTGGCGGCCAAATTTGTTCCGTCTCCGTCCGGCAGGGTGAGCGTCCCCTGTACGGTTCCGGAGACCGGACCGGTTACGTTGCCGAAGGAGAAGTTAAAAGTGGCGGCACTGGCAACCGGTGCGAGGGTGGCGGTGGCTACCGTGGCGAGGGCGACGGAATAGCAAAAGGAACTTTTGAGTGGCATAGAATACATTGTTTAGCTAAATTCACCCGAATTTTACCCCCCCCCCCGATTTTGTCAAGGTTGTTGCTATTTATATTTATTATGCTTTATCTAGCTATTGATTACTCGATTCGGGATTGAGGGGGATCTGCCAAGAGAGCGGCGAAGTGGTGCGCTTTTCTGGGGTGCGGGGGGTTATAGTATCATCAAAGAAATACTCTAGCCGCCGATCGCTCTTGTCATTGGCCAAAGACAAACAAAATAACTAGCATTAAAATAGTTATGGTCTCCGTTTCGGTGTTTCCGTTATCCCAGTTCCCCTGATAGGATTTAATCGCTCCCTTAACTCTAGAGCTAAAGTAGAGATAGGGTTTAATTGGAGTCATGTATGGAAGCGATCGAATTTAGGACGGTTATTTATAACGGTCAAGTGAGCGTTCCCCCCCGATATTCTTCTCGATGGGAAGGTAAGATGATGCGGGTGATTGTTTTGGATGACTCGGAAATCGTCCCCGATCCGAGCCAGAAAACTGAAAAAACGATGTTCGAGGCGATTTCTTTAAATACACGGGGATTTACATTCGATCGGGACGAGGCTAATGCCCGATAAAGTTTTTATCGATACTAATGTCTTAATTTACGCGTATTCTGAGGATGAGCCGGATAAACGACAGCGAGCGATTGATTGTGTTCGATCGGGTGAGGCTTGGATTAGTACACAGGTTTTAAATGAAACGATAAATGTATTAAAACGGAAATTTTCCCTAAGCTATTCGCAAATTCGAGACGCTGTACAAGAGCTTTCCGAGGGATTCCCAATCGTCCTCGTTTCTGTTAATACGATAGAGATGGCATTGAATCTAGCGGAACGTTATCAATATAGTTACTTTGATAGTTTAATACTGGCCAGCGCTCTGGAAGCGGACTGTCAAATTCTCTACAGTGAAGATTTACAAGATGGTCAGCGAATCGAGAATCAATTGATGATTATTAATCCCTTTAGTTAAGTAGGTAGGCGTTAAAAGTTGTCAGACACCCCCCTTGATAAGTAGGGTTGATTCATGAATCAACCCTACTATGAATCAACCCTAGGACTAAGGGGGGATCGAACTTAAAATCCATTTTTAATTTAATTATAACTACTTACTTAAGTTAATTTCTCCCAAATTTTTGCGGCTCTCTTATCGTTTGTGTGATCGATTTTAGCGATTAAATCTATCTTCCTCTCTCTGTCCTTTGTGCCTTTGTGGTTTATCCCCAAGAGGCTCTTTTTTCCAGTCTATCCCTTGGGGGAGAAAAATAATAAGGGGAACCACAGTTGATGAAGAATATCTTCATTAATCCGACGCACGGCTAACCATTCCAACATATTGGAACGATGGCAGGTAGCCACTGCGATGGCACTGATGTCATCTTCTTCCGCTGCCGTCAACACTTCTAATACAGGTGTTCCCTGTCGCACTTGGCTCTCTACTTGCAAACCGAGTTTTTCTAGTTGCGCTTGTACCGATTCTAATTCCCGACGGGCATCATTTAAACGGTATTCGGTGACACTGGGATCGCGACTGATGTTTTCCACTACCCGGACGAGGAGACATTGCTCAAAAGAGCCAGGGGTGCGGGTTTGAGCGTATTTTTCCATCTGTTCAATTAGATAAATTGCGTCGGGACTGCCATCGTAGGGAATTAATAAATGTTTCCAGAGATGCTGACAGCGCAGGGCTAATTCATCGTGAGTATAAACTGATAATAATTGCGGTCGGAAAATCAGCAGCGGAATATCGGTTATACCTGCGATCGCTAAACTGGTACTACCGAATAATTTTTCTTGGACAGCACCGCGCATGGGATTGCCCATCAAAATCACGTCAATAGAGTGATGCGCGAGGATTTCCCGCACGGCATCCACGGGACGACGGTTAGAGATTTCGACAATAACTGTCATGCCGTCGGGAATATTTGCTAAAGCTGGGGATAATTTTTCTTTAGCCGCATCAATTTTTCCTTGATCTACGGCAGCTAGGGTGGGTTGTTCCCAAACCGGAATACTGTGGAGGAAGATAACTTGTTTTAAGCCGCTCAGGGCTAAGTGTGGCACACAATGGACAAGACGATGGAGACCATCGAAAAGATCTGTACAGATCAAAGCGCGCTCGAACATAAATTAACCCCTAGCAATTCGGTTATTCTTCCCTAAGAATAACTAAAAAGGTGAAGAAATGCGCCCCGCATCCCTAGCTCGTTTCCGCAGAAACCCAGCCGGAGAAAGAGGTCGCCCGCAGGGGTGAAATGAGTTACTGGGAGGCCCAGGGATTAGAATCTAGACCCCACTGGTGTTTGAGAAAAGCTTTGTACATATTTTCTCTGACCATCATTTGTTCGTAGAGCTTGATCAGGAAATCCTGCGCTTGCTCCTGACTCATTTTTTCTACCTGAGTCTGAAAAGAACGAATGTTGAACTGTTGTTCTAAGGAAAGTTCGATCGGTTGAGACATGGTGTTCCTCCTCGATGAAGACAGTGGTTGATAACAAGCGAGATGGGTGATTGGTATCACCTCTTTTCTTTAACTAATGTAACAAATACTTGACAAAGTGTCAATGTATCTGTAAAGAGGGTTTTGCTTTTTCCCTCCTGTTAGCTAGGATACCCCGCCGCCAAAAGGAAAGAAGCATATAATGATACATTTAGCAAGAGTTTTAATAAAATTTTGCTTACTGTGAACAAATACTTAAGTAGTTATACTTATTTTTCCCCAGGTCCGACCAGAGCGAGAGAAAATATTTGACAAATTGTGTAAAGATTCTGTAATAATCGAAGAGAGCGACATAAATCGGGTAAGTTGAATGATTAGCCCTGTTAACAGCTAAAAACGTAACCCCTAGATTCCGTTCCTCTCGTTGAAATCGTTAAGGATAGTCGAAATTGACGGCCACAGCCGCTATCGTGCAGAAACTACAAGCCTATCGCTGGGAAACATCTTCCTTAGCTCTGTTTGCCTTAAAAAAATCAGGATACAGGCACGGAATGTCGCACAAGTTTTTACATCAACCTATACTTGGAGGAATCCATCATGTCCGTTCGTCTATACGTTGGTAATTTGCCCAAAGAATCCGTCGAGCGCGAAAAATTACAGGCGCTTTTTGCCGATGAAGGGGATACGATTACCACTAAAGTCATCAAAGACCGCAAAACCGGCAAATGTCGCGGTTTTGCCTTCGTTACCGTCCCTAGCGATGAACTAGCCGACCAGTTTATCGAAAAATACAACGGCCAATCCTTCATGGAAAACCCGATCAAAATCGAGAAAGCTCTCCCCCGCAGCAAGGGAGGTAAAGAAGAAGGAGAAGAAGCAGAAGGCACGGAGGCCAGCGTAGAAACCCCAGAAAAAGTCGAAAGACCGACTCCGAAACCGACGACAGCAGCACCGCGCAAATCCAGTGGTGGTGGCGGCGGCAAAAAACGCAAGGCTGAACGGGGTGGCAATAATGCCCCGAAAGTTACCAGCGATGGTGACGCTTTACAGCCAGATCCCCGTTGGGCCAATGAATTGGCTAAACTCAAGGAAATGTTGGCCGCTCAGGCCACTAATCCCTAATTCCATTGACAAGAGGGCAAGGGATGACCGATAACTAAGAGGTTCAAAACATCGCTTTTAGGAATGTGCATAATGACAGCAATCGATCCGATCATTATCATGAAACAGGAGGTCGGTAAGGCCGCCGCTAATCTAGTTCAATCTAATTCGGTCGTGGGATTGGGAACTGGTTCAACGACGGCCTACGCGATCGAATATCTGGGCGCTAGACTGCAAAGCGGGGAAATCAGCAATATTGTCGGGGTTCCCACTTCTTTTCAAGCGCAAGTTTTGGCTAGGAAGTACGGAATTCCCCTCACTACCCTTGATGTCATCGCCAAGATGGATATCGCTATCGATGGGGCCGATGAGGTGGATCCCCAGAAAAACCTGATTAAAGGTGGCGGTGCTGCCCATACTCAGGAGAAAATTGTCGATAGTCTCGCCGATATTTTTGTCGTGGTAGTGGATGGCAATAAGCTGGTGGATAAGTTGGGATCGACTTTTCTTTTGCCAGTGGAAGTGTTACCCATGGCCATGACTCCGGTGATGCTGAAATTAGAGGCCCTCGGTGGTAAACCTTCTCTCCGCATGGGAGTGAAAAAAGCTGGCCCCGTGGTGACAGATCAAGGCAATTTAGTTATCGATGTTAAATTTGATAGTATCGATGATCCGGCTGATTTGGAAAGAACTATTAATAATATGCCGGGGGTTTTAGAAAATGGTTTATTTGTCGGGGTTGCTGATCTGATTCTCGTCGGTGAAATTATCGACGGTAAGCCGGTAGTGCGCGAGATTAGGTAGGATTAATTATTCTTAAGCTAATAGTGAAACAGGCCTGCGGCCTGTTTTGTTATTATGGGTATATACAAACAAAGAGCAAAACAAAGAGAGACTATAGGCTAATAAAAAATATGTCCCTTTTTGACAGAAAATACCTGGGAAGATTGCAACCAACGGGACTCAAAAGAACTGAGATGAGTGGTGGTAATTAAGGTTTGAAAACGGTCTTCGATCGCATCTAATAATTGATTTTGTCGCTCGATATCTAATTCCGCTAAAACATCATCGAGGAGCAGTAGGGGAGGTTCCCCGATAATCTGCTCTAGTAACTGTAATTCCGCTAATTTCAAGGCTAAAACTAAGGTTCTTTGTTGTCCTTGGGAACCGTAGGATTTAGCGGGGTTTTGGTTAATTAAAAAATCCACTTCATCCCGGTGCGGACCGACTACCGATGTCCCTAGTTGTTTCTCTGCCAAACGACGGGTTTCAATCTTATCTAAAAAAGCCCTTTGTACCTCATTGACATCATCTTCTATCCAAGGCACATTGGGAACATATTGTAATTCTAGATATTCAGTTTTTCCGCTAATACTTTCGTGCCATTTTTGGGCTAAAGGAATTAATCTTTGCAGGACTCGCGCCCTTCTTCTCGTTACTCTTGAACCGGTTTCTGCTAGTTGTAAATCCCAGAGTTTTAGTTGGGATAAATCCGCATAAACTTTTCCCTCTAATTCCTGTTTACGAATCTCTTTTAAGAGGGCATTTCTTTGTCGTAAAACCTGATTATATTGCTGTAAAATATGAACGTATAGGGGTTCTAATTGAATTAACAAAGTATCTAACCAATCTCGGCGAGCTTCCGGACCACCGCGCACTAAATCCAGATCGAGACTAGAAAATTGTACCGCATTAATCACGCCCAAAAAGTCAAGATGACGGCGTAGGGGTTGACGGTCGCGGATCACGGTACGACGACCGGAAGAACGGAGAATTAAACTTAATTCTGATGCTCCATAAAGACGATTAACCCTAGCAAAAATTCTCGCCTCCGAGTCCGATTCTAGCACCAGATCCCGATCCTTGCTAACTCGATGGCTCTTGAGAGTGGCCAAAAGTTCGATCGCTTCTAGTAAATTAGATTTTCCCTGAGCATTATTACCCAATAATATTGTTTTTTTGGACTCGAATTTTAGCACCTGTTCGGCATAATTTCTAAAACTGTGAAGGTGCAGGTGTTCTAGATACATTGCAAGTTGGGGGTTGGGGAATTATGAATTATGAATTATGAATTATAAATTATGAATTGGGGTGTGGGGTGTGGGGTGTTGGGGAAGTGGGGAGAAAAAAGCTGATAACTGATCACTGATAACTGATCACTGACAATGGCAGGGGTTTGGGGTTAAGTGAATTTGCTATAATTCCCCTTGACAATCAGTATTTTATAGCAGCTTTTACCTTGAAAATTCCCTTTTTGCCTTTAAAACAGACTGAAAGTCTATCTAAACTCGCTTTGATGTCTATACTCGCTTTTGATGCTTCTGTTTCCCTCGCTGGACAATTTCCCGATGGCAGCATATTTTTTGAGCGCTCTCCCACTCTGGTTAATTTCTCCGCTACTTTTCAATCCGTGCGTACTTGGGGTGTCAAATACTATCTTACCATCGCTCTACCGCCGTCTCTCGGGGCGCCCTTGGGTAAAGTAACCATACAACAGCAGCCTAATATTCAAACTATTGCTTTTCTTGGCGATCAAACCTTTGCTTTTCTTGGCGATCGCAATCAGCGAGGCGAAAAATTAACCCTAAAATCCACTACTTTTAACCCCAATACTCAGACGATTACGGTCATTTTTGATCCTCCTGTCCCCCCCGGTAATACCGTTTCCATCGGTCTGAAACCAGTACGAAATCCCGATTATGGTGGTGTCTATCAGTTTGGAATTACTGCCTATCCCCCCGGGGAGAATTCTCCCGGATTATATCTAGGAGTCGGACGTTTAGCAATTTATGAGGCTGGCGATCGCTGGTAGGCTGTTCCGCGTCTAAAAACAGTGAGCAGTAAACAGTGAGCAGTGAGCAGTAAAAAGACAGTAGGAAACTTCTATTTAATTAGGAATAGGTGCAGCCTTAAATCGAAAACTGTAACCCCTAAATTATCATCGGCAAAAGTTCCCTGACTTCCTTGTACATTTAAAGTCAGGGATTAAGCGTTTGCTTGACATAAATGTATATCTCGACAACCCCAGAGTCTTATGATTTCCACCCTAACCCTTGAAGAAATCAAAACCCTAGTCTATCAACTTCCCCTCTCAGAACAAATTTCTCTCTTAGAAGACCTCGAAGACAAGCTAGAAACCCTCACCCTCATGAAACTAGCAGAAACAGGCTTTCCAGAATGGAACGACCCAGAGGAAGATATTTACAATGTCCAAACCTAAAGCTGCCGAAATTTGGTTAGTTCGCTTTCCCTTCAGCGACCTTAGCACCACAAAACTCAGACCCGCGCTAGTTTTAGCTGTACATCGAGAAGAACAAATCATCCTGGGAATCTTCTCCAAAATCCCCCCTGGAGAGTGGTGGGAAACTTGGATACTGGTTAGGGAAGGACATCCCAACTTCTCACAAACAGGCTTAAAAAAGACCTCTGTAATTAGAACTGACAAGATTGCGACGGTCAACCAGTCCGTTTTTCAACAGAAACTAGGCATTTTACCCTCAGACATCCTAAACCAAGTTCAAACTGCCCTCAAAAAATCCTTAAATATTCCCTAGCATTGATTTTATCCAATGATTAACTTTCCTAAAGCGATCTCAAAGACTTCCTTAAATTTCCCCTGAGCAATCCAGAAAGCTTCATTACTATACTACTATACAACTAAACAATCACTCAAATCTAATTCTCCAGAGGCTTTTCAATCATGACATTAGTAAAACTGATTGATTTTCGGGGGAGAGGTAAGAATAACTTATTAAAGATAGCGATAGCGAAGCACTGCTGCAAGCAGATCGCCTCCTCTGTTTTTGCTAAGTACCTAAGCAAAATTAATTACACATATCTAACCACCTCTTGCCTCTTGTCTCTTGCCTCTTGCCTATCTTCACTAGGAAATTAATTTTGCACGACTACTTATTAGTACCCTAACGATAGTATCTGTTCAAGCAGCCTATGCTGCTCAAATTTTTTTTGGTGAAGATATCAACACCACGGCGACTGGAAATAACGAGAACGCAGTACGGATTCCTCACCCCAATGCTGACATAGCACGCAACGCCTTTTTCTCGAACCTGCAAGGCGTAAAAACAGAAACATTTGAGACTTTTGCTCCTAATTCTATCATCACTACACTAAATTTTGGAACAGATACAGCGTTTTTGTCACCGGGACTTCCAGTAGTCAATATACCAACTGGTACATTAAATGGAACGTTTCCTATTTCTGGTAATCAGACAGTTGGAACTAATACTGGTACTAGCACAGTATTTCGTATTGATTTTAGTAGTCCACAGAAAGCATTCGGTTTTTATGTCACTGATGTGGAGATACCTAATAATCTTAGTCTCAGATTTTTATTAAGTGACGGTTTATCTACCATAGACCGCCCTGTTCCCACGCAAGCGGGTACGGGTGGTGCAAATAATACAGGTTCAGTCACTTATTTCGGTGTAATAGACACTAACAATCCATTTATTTCTGTTTCCTTCATCAGAAATCTAAATACTGATGATGGTTTAGCATTGGATGATTTTACTATCGCAAGCACCAGTCAAATAAATGTCCCCGAACCCTCATCAATTCTAGGAATACTGAGTTTAGGAGTATTAGGAATAGGTGCAGCTTTAAAGCGAAAACTGTAACCCCTAAATTATCATCGGCAAAAGTTCCCTGAATTGGTTGTCCATTTAAAGTTAGGGATTAAGCGTTTGCTTGACCCAAATTCGGAATTGTTTTAATGCCATTGCACTACCGATTTTTTGACTATTTTGTAGCGTTTCTGGAATTTTTTCTATTAGATTAAATTGAGAAAATAGTCGGCTTTGGGAAGATTCAACATATTCCGATCCTTGTAAAACACTGATTTCCAGTCTCTCTCCATTATATCGCCACAATTCAGGAACACCCAATCGCTCATAATTATTAAATCGGGTTCGCTTAGTAATATCAATTTCAATTGCTAAATCGGGAGGGGGATCAATAGCCAAATCAAGTCGCTTTTTTCCCCTAACAGCAGCACAATTTTCGATATAAAAAGACTCATCTGGTTCTATTCCTTGATCCATTTGTTGATTTTTAAAGGTTGTCGATCCAGCGGGTTCATAGTCTAACTCTAATTCATCCAGGAGAACTTTAACCAAATCCCCGATTAAAACTTTGGTATTTTCATGAATAAAAAGAGGAGTCATTGCTTCTAAATTTCCCTGACTATAAGATAGACGAATTGACCGTCTATCTCCCAATTCGTCAAGAATTTTTTCATAATCTTGCCAAGTGAGCGAAGTTAACAACAGGCGATCGCCTGGGGTAACAGTTAGTTGTTTTAATGCTAATAACATCAGAATTTGTCGGCTCAGTTGTTATGATTGGGCGGTTTAGTCAGTATTTAACTTTTTTCTACCTTAGATTATATTATATAGCAGTTTTCATCAGAATGAGGCATGGGCAAGGGGCTTAAACTCTTTGTTGGCAAAACTTGTCGATACCTCAGTAACGTGAAAAGCTCTATATGCAAACTGAAAACTCAAATCTGATCACTGATCAAGGAGAACTTCCCACCCGTCTGAATTTTAGAAAAATTTAACTTTATTCAATCCATGAACATCTGTTCAGATGTTATACTAAAGTCAGTAAAGAAGTTCAGAGGTAGTAACCATGATCGCTGTCACCACCATGAAATGTGCTTGTGAATCCTGTACGTGTCAAGTATCGATCGCCGATGCCATCAAAAAAAACGATAAATACTACTGTTGCCAAGCTTGTGCCAATGGTCACGTTAACGAGAACGAGAAAGGCGGTGGACACCCGGGCTGTTCTTGCAGTCAAATTTAGTTATTGGGGAGAAGGGGACAAGTATCGGCATGGAAGATTTGATCGATACCTCCCTTTCTCAACTTTCCCTTAATAACCGATCAGGAAAAAACATGGCCATAGAGAAAATAGCGCCGGTTTGTGGGGAATCCCATCACCAAGAGGCGAAATTCCAGCACTTGCAGGGATTAGAAATCGAAAAAGCCCAAAAAATGGCCGAATTTTTCAGCCTTTTGGGGGATGCCAACCGCCTCAGAATTCTGTCGCTTTTAGCCAAACAAGAATTATGTGTTTGTGACTTAGCCGACGACTTAGGGATGAGTGAATCGGCCGTATCGCACCAGTTAAGAACCCTAAGAGCCTTAAGATTAGTTAAATACCAAAAACAGGGACGGAGAGTCTTTTATCGTCTTGCCGATCATCATGTTCTTGACCTTTATTATGCGGTCTCGGAACATTTAGAAGAGCCAGCGGACGAGGACTAAAACAGTCCCAAAGCGGGTAAAACAAACTGTAAGAGCAGAGAACCAATCCCCTGCACCATTTGGTCTAATTGAGCGTTGCCACCACCTTGTTCTCGCGGTTTTAGGGCGATTTCCATGCCTTTAATAAAATTCTCTGCCGCTTCGTAACCGGGGGTATTACCTTGTCGTTCAAAGAGAGTCGAAGCCATTTGAGCATCCTGGGCCGCTAGAGCATTTTGTCCCAGACGATAGTGAGCCATGGCCCGGGCCAGATAAGCTGGAGCATATTCTGAGTTAATTGTCAAGGCTTTATTAAAATTTTCTATAGCGGCGCTGGTGCGTCCCTGTTTTCCTTCCACCATTCCTAGACCATAGAATAGTTCGGGAGTACCGGCACTACTGGGAATTCCCACCGCACCCTGCACGTATGCAGTGTCTAGTTTAGTGTTGTCGAGGTTAGCATTATTGAGATAAGCACCTCTTAAATCCGCACCCGTCAAGATTGCCCCAGTTAGGTTCGCTCCAGTCAGATTAGCACCAAAAAGAGAGGCGCCGGTTAAATTTGCCCCACTCAGATCCGCTCCACTTAAATTAGCTTGACTAAGATTGGCCCCGACGAGATTGGCCCCATTTAATTTTGCCCCGACTAGATTCGATTGCACTAACCCCGAACCGCTCAGATCGCATTGGGGACATTTTCGGGTCGATAATAATTGCTGTAGGTGGTTTAGATCTTCCGTCTGACCAACTAGGGAGAAGTTCAGGGGAAGACTGAGGACGAGGGTTAGGGCGATCGATTTGTACATAGTTTAAAAATAACTCTATTTATTATTACTGATAATACCCATTCGATCAGGGCTAATCGCTCAACTAGATTCTGCTTGAGAAATCAGCCCTTATCAACTAAAATAGAAGATTAGAGGCTCTTAAGGTCAGAAGAAGCGACAAAATCGAGATTTGTTACCTTTTCAACAGCAAGTTTTTTTAAAGGAATTTCCCCATTTCATAATGACTACTCTACACGGTAATTGGCTGATTGGTTCGCAAGATAGTGTTTTTTTTCTTTGGGGTGAACAGTGGCAAGGGAAAGAATTAAGTGAAACAAAGGAAAATCATCCTTTTTGTCTAGAATCCAGGGCATTAGCCCAATTTATCGAGAAATTTTCCCCTCAGCTTGACTGCTATTCTCCAGAATCAATCAAGCTCAGTTTGCCTAGTTATTCCCCCCCTAGGAAAAAATATTTTTTACCGCTGCTGTCGGGGCAAATTCTCGAACCCTCAACTAAATCCTTGTCTTGGCAACCATGGCAGATATCGGGATTAACTTTTTCTGCGGGGATGATAGTGCGGTTATGGGAGAAATTACCCCTAGCTAAGGCCGAATTTATCGGCAATGATCTACGATTTTGGCTGTATTTGCACCGTTGGAGTTTAGATTTATTAGCAAGGGGGAAATTTTTAGCGGGAATAAATCAGGGTGA
This sequence comes from Microcystis sp. BLCC-F209, assembly GCF_041928595.1. Classification (NCBI taxonomy): domain Bacteria; kingdom Bacillati; phylum Cyanobacteriota; class Cyanophyceae; order Chroococcales; family Microcystaceae; genus Microcystis; species Microcystis sp. BLCC-F209. The sequence continues at coordinate 5,524 of NZ_JBHFLL010000135.1, read as the reverse complement.
AAGTTGCTGGTATCCCCTGCTGGATAGTACCATCGATCGCACTCGTTTAGCTAAGTTTATCCAAACCATCCCCCCAGTCTGTCTTGCCTATCAAGAAAATAGCGAACCACAAACAATTATTCTCGATTGCTTAAAAAATATTGTCGATGCTCGTTTGCGACAAAAGATAGATAGTAGTGTTAATATTTCCCCCTCATTGATGGTGAAACCCTGGCTACAATCTTTAAGCGGTGAGCATCATGACATTGCTTTAGAAGCCAAGAATTTACAGCGTCTAGAAAATGCTTATAATAACTGGGTGTTTCCTATCCAAGAAAGTTTAGTTAATGGCAATAATCGCCAATTAATTGAGAATCAATACCGTGTCTGTCTATCCTTACAACCTCCCAGTTTAGGAACAGTATGGAAACTCACCTATTATTTACAAGCGTTAGATGATCCCGAATTTCTCATTAGTGCCAAGTTGATTTGGTTAGAGGGGAAAGAAAGTTATCATAGTTATCAAAGAGTTGTCAATAATCCCCAGGAAATTCTCTTAAAAGGATTGGGATTAGCAGCGCGATTGTACGAACCGATTAGAATTAGTTTAGAGCAGAGACACCCGGAGGAATGTTCTCTTGATTCGATCGAAGTTTATCAGTTTATTCGCTCGATCGCTTGGCAATTGGAAGATCAGGGATTAGGGGTAATTTTGCCAACGGGTTTAACTGCCGGTAGTAATGAACAAAGATTAGGAATTAAGATTGCTGCCAGTGTAACTCCCAAAAAAGGAGAAAGATTAAGTTTAACCAGTTTGTTAAACTTTCAGCTTAAATTAGTGGTAGGGGAACAGGAAATATCGAAAAAAGATTTTGATAAGTTATTAGAGAAAAAATCGCCAGTGGTGGAAGTGGGGGGCAAATGGTTAATCCTACAACCTACGGATGTCAAAGCAGCTCAGGCAATTTTAAATAATACCATCGCTCCCCTGAATCTCTCGGTGGAGGATGCCCTGCGCTTGAGTTCAGGAGATAATAATCTAATTGCTAAACTGCCGGTAGTTAATTTCCAAGCGGAGGGAGCATTAAAGGAATTAATTGACAATTTAAATAACAATCAAGGGATTCAATTAATCAACCCCCCCCGGGAGTTTCGGGGGGAATTACGTCCCTATCAAATCAAGGGAGTTAGTTGGTTAGCTTTCCTAGAAAAGTGGGGTTTAGGTGCTTGTTTAGCCGATGATATGGGTTTAGGAAAAACCCCGCAATTAATCGCTTTTTTACTAGCATTAAAAGAACAGGATATGTTAGTTAATCCCGTGCTAGTTGTTGCTCCCACTTCTGTGGTCAATAACTGGGAACATGAGTTAAGAAAATTTGCTCCCACCCTAGCGGTTTTTGTGCATCATGGCGAAAAAAGATTAAAAGGTCAAGCTTTTGCTCAAGAGGTAAAAAATAAATCGGTTGTTATTACCAGTTATCCTTTAATCTATCGTGATCTGTCCAGTTTAGAAGCAGTACAATGGCAAGGTTTAGTTTTAGATGAAGCTCAAAATATCAAAAATTCTACGGCTAAACAATCCCAGGCAGTGCGAAAAATACCGGCAGGATTTCGGATTGCCTTAACGGGAACTCCCGTAGAAAATCGCCTGACGGAATTATGGTCAATTTTGGATTTTCTCAATCCCAATTTTTTAGGAACTCAAGCCTTTTTTCAGCGTCGGTTTGCCCTTCCCATTGAAAAATACGGCGATCAAGAATCCCTGCATAATTTGCGTTCCCTTGTCCGTCCCTTTATTTTACGGAGATTAAAAACCGATAAAACTATTATCGAAGATTTACCAGAAAAACAGGAAATGAATGTCCTGTGTGGTTTATCAAAAGAACAGGGACAACTTTATCAACAATTAGTCGAGACAACCCTCCAAAAAATTGAAGAAACTCAAGGAATTCAGAAACATGGATTAATTTTAACCTTGCTAATGCAACTAAAACAAATTTGTAATCATCCTGGGCATTTTTTGAAAGAAAATAGTTTAGAAACCAGTCAAAGATCGGGAAAATTATTACGTTTAGAAGCCATGGTAGAGGAAGTGATAGCAGAAGGCGATCGAGCTTTAATTTTTACACAATTTGCCGAGTGGGGAAAACTCCTACAAACCCATCTCCAGAAAAAATTAGCCGAGGAAATATTATTTCTCTCCGGTTCTACCAAAGCAAAAGATCGGGTAGAAATGATCGAGCGCTTTCAAAATGATCCCCAAGGACCAAAGATTTTTATTCTCTCCCTGAAAGCGGGGGGAACAGGATTAAATTTAACCCGCGCTAATCACGTTTTTCATATCGATCGTTGGTGGAATCCGGCCGTAGAAAATCAGGCCACCGATCGCGCTTTCCGCATCGGACAAAAACGCAATGTTCAGGTACATAAATTCATCTGTACGGGAACCCTAGAGGAACGCATTAATGAGATGATCGAAAGCAAGAAACAATTAGCGGAACAAACCGTAGATGCCGGGGAAAATTGGTTAACAGAATTAGATACCGATCGCCTGCGAGATTTATTATTATTAGATCGATCGGCAATTATTGATGAAGAAGAAACCGATTAGAAGCGAACCACCTGATAAACCGTGGAACCATTCTCAAACAGGGGCTGATAGTAGATACCGCTACAATTGTAATAAAGTGTATTGTCAGTCGTGATTGTGGTGCAGCCGTCTGGGATATAGGTGACAATTGCGCCGATTGGCGGGGCCACCACCGTGTAGGAACTACCGCTAGGCTGAAGATAGATGCCGTCCGAGTAAATGTAGGAAGTGGGACCCACATAGACGGTATTGTAGTAGGGGGGGAGAGTGGCGATCGCTGAACCGATGACTAGGCCAGTGGTTAACCCCACCCAACCCCAACCCGGGGGGACATAATAACCGCCACCGTACCAACCGCCACCACGCCAGTAACCGTTGCGATTATCGTCAATAAAGTTCTGACGGTTCTGTTGGCGATCGCTAACCTGCTGCTGCCGTTCACCCTGTCTTTCGCTGCGTTCCCCTTGACGGATATCGGTTCTTTCGGTGCGTTCCCCCTGCCGTTCTCCCTGTCTTTCCGTGCGTTCCCCTTGACGGGTTTGTTGACTGGTTTGCCGTTCTCCCTGTCTTTCCGTGCGTTCCCCTTGGCGGTTTTGTTGACTGGTTTGCCGTTCCCCCTGTCGTTCCCCTTGACGGGTTTGTTGATTGGTTTGCCGTTCCCCCTGTCTTCCAGAAAAATCTCTAGAGGGTTGGGAACGATTACTAAAATTCCCTCGGTTTTGCAGATCACTACTGCGGTTAACCCGTGGGGAAGCTCCACCACCGCCACGACTAACGCCACCACCGCCACGACTACCGCCACCACCGCCACCGCGAGCGTCCACATCATCGGTGATCAGTAAACTTGTACCCAAGAGGAGGGCGGCAAGAACACATAAGTTTTGACATAAAGATCTTTTCATGGCCCGGACTCCTTGATTTTTTTATGGCTGGGATTGATTATCCCTAGGGGGTAGAAGTTCGATAGGGATCGACTCTGATCCCGGTTGGAAAGTGAAAGTATCGGCGGGTGTACTGGGATTAAAATTCCAGTCGGATAATATTGCCGTGTACTGGGGTGAACCGGGTAGAGTTTTATAGGTGATAATCGCTTTCCTCAGTAGGGGGGTGGCATCCTGCGTGACCCAGATTTGATAATCGCGATCGCTACCGATCAGCATCAGATGATACATTTGTTCGCTATTGACCATGTTGTTGCCGATAAAAATAATTTGCCCGACATCGGCCATTAGATCTGCACAGGGATCGTTCGCTGCCAGATTTGACATGGGAATGGTGATTCCGTACCTTTGCTCTACTTGGTCTAAGGCTTCATCTAGAGTATTCGGTGCCGGTTTCGTGACGTATAGATCCCGTTCCAGATCCTCGAGGGTGAAGGTTTTACCGTCGTAAAAAAAGCGGGTAACTCGTTCATCCCCAGTGTAGTCCGAGCGCAGGCGATCGGGTTTTTCTACCCAGATGTTTTGATAGGCACTGTACTGAACTTTCGCCCCGGAGTCGAGTATATCGTCATAGGTGACATCCATATGGACGGTGAACGATCGCTGTTTGGTTAAATTAGCACAGAGTTGCTCGATCACCTGTTCCGCCGTTTTTGGGCGGATTTCCTGGGATAGAGTCGGTATTTCCGCCAAGACTCCTGCGGCAGTGACCCAAGGCAAAAGTAAAGAAAGAATCGGCATGAAGCGAGGCATAATCATCTAATATTCCTCCAAGGCGATGGATTGTTTTGGTTAACGACCATTGTGTAAACTGACTAAACGAGCAATAAAAACGGCGGGATAGAGAACTCCTGTCATTCCTTCTAAATTGGCCAGAACTCTAGCGATTTTACTGGTAGGAACGATATCACCATAGCCCACCGTGGCCAGGGTAGTAAAGCTGAAATGAATTATATCCGCTTGGTTGACGGTTTTAGCGGCGGAGCTAAAGGCATCGGGGTCGAAAATCTGGACAATACTGTAAGCCGATGCCCAGAAAAATCCTAGGAGAAAATAGACACAAATTCCCCCTTTGATGATATCGGATGTCACCTGTTCGGCGAGAATTAATTCTCGTAAAATCGAGTACACGCATAAACCAATAAAAGCTAGAGAAATTAATGTACTAGACAGATCGAACCAACCAGTTAAATCGCTATAAATAGGGATAATCCTGCCGAATACTCGCAGGATAAGTGCAATTACAAACAGACCGATATTACATCTTAAAGCCAATTTACTGCGATCGATCTGATAGACGGCGATGATCAGGGAGAGGGAGAAGAAAAAGAAAATCAGCAAATCTCCCAGGGGTAGATATACTAAAAATGGGTAAATAATGTAGAGCAAGACTAGATTTGCCAGCAGCCGATTGTATTTATTTTCTGTTGCTCGCATCAATTGACGAAATTTCATAGCAGCGAACCTTTAATTGGCTTAACCATATATCAACTCTCGCTTTGAGGGCTTTTCTCTCTATTCTAACGCTCCTCCTCTGACAGAAGAGGGATAAGTTAGCTCTTAGCGTCCAGATTTTAGCATATAGTACAATTAATACTAAGTAGCTGGTTATAATTAAATTAAAAATGGATTTTAGGTTCGATCCCCCCTGCCCCCTTGATAAGGGGGGTGTCGATAGGCGGGGGGATCTGATAATTTTTAACGACTAACTACTTAAATCCCCTTATAATAAATGAAATTAAAAGCTTGACTAACTATCATTGGCTAACTTGTCATTGATTGTTATCAGCTTTTCAAAACAGGATTTACTAGGATTTTAGTGAGATTCAATCCCTGGCAGTTTTTTCAATAAAAAACGGTTCTTCTCAACCTAATAAGCTTTTACGCATTTAAGTTACATTGACAGCATTACCCTTATTTTTAAGTTTTCTACTCCATTTAATAATCAATCCCCCTTCATTTAAAAGCTGATTGACTACTTTTTCCAGTTCTTCTTTATTTTCAAATTCTCGAT